>JBIKID010000018.1:0-22145 GCA_044361815.1 Ilumatobacteraceae bacterium
CGGTGGAATTGGAAGAAAAGCTGGGCGCTTGACCACTCGTGCGAGTGTGCTGGTGAACTCTGCGTTAGTGACAGGGTTTGGCGCAGTCAGGTTGACCGCGCCGCTCACGTTGGCGGTCAACAGATGTTCAATCGCGCCAACCTCATCATCAATCGAGATCCAACTTTGCCACTGCTTACCATTGCCAAACTTGCCGCCGAGTCCAAGTTGGAAGAGCGGCAATTGTTTTTTCAGCGCACCACCTTTGGTCGTGAGCACAATTCCTGTGCGCAACAACACAGTGCGGATGCCGGCATCGGACGCTGGTTTTGCTGCGTCTTCCCATTGTTTGCATACATCGGCAAGAAAACTTGTGCCATCAGTGCTGACTTCGTTCAGTTGTTCGTCGCCACGTGGACCATAGATACCAATTGCCGAACCAGACAAGAACACTGATGGCTTGCGGTTCATTTTGGCAATGGTGTTTGCAATCAAACTTGTGGTGATCGTGCGGCTTTCCAAAATCTCGCGCTTGTACGACGATGTCCATCGCTTGTCACCGATGCCGGCACCCGACAGATGGATCACTGCGTCAGTTCCCTCAAGGGCGGATGAATCAAGAACGCCAGCTTTTGGGTCCCACATAATTTCGCCAGTGTTGGCAGCGCGACGAACTAGTCGTACAACGTCATGGCCATGTTGTTGCAGTTGCGAGACGAGACTTTTACCGATGAGCCCACTGGCTCCAGAGATCACGATTTTCATGTAGTCAGACTACGCAAAAAATTAAGGAATAACGATAGGCACCGATGTGACAACTGTGTTTGGCCTGAACAACAAACGGGCCTTGATAGCAAGTGCCGATTGGTTGTGGAGCCATTGTGAACGCACACTGGTGACGAACTCGGGGATAATAACGGTGATCAAGTCGTCGTCGTATTCGGTATCAAGTTCGTTAATGCGGTTGAGGATCGGTTCGGTGAGATCGCGGTATTCGGACGTAATTGTCTGAAGCTCGACTTCGGACAGATTGAATTTCACCCATGCTTCATCAATCTTTTGTCGGTCTTCAGCAGTCTCAACTACTGAGATCGCAATCAATCTGTCTGGGCGCAGGCTTTGTGCATAACGAATTGCCTGAAGAGTTCCTTGATTGACCGAACCTACGAGCACGATAACGAAGTGTGTATGGAATGGCGCCGTGTATCCGTCTTGGGCTGTGAGGTAACTACGAACACGTGTGTAGTGACGATTAATCGCCACAAAGCAAAAGACGAGAGTTGGGATCACTACTGCAGGAATCCATGCTCCATCAGCGAACTTGACAACAACAACGACTCCCGCAACAAGCGCGGTTGTCGATGCACCAAAAGCCGACATGATGGCACGGGGCACCCAGCCGTCTTCTTTGAGTTTGCGGTGACGTACAAACATTCCTGCCTGGCTCAATGTAAAGCCAGTGAACACTCCAACTGCGTAGAGCGGAATGAGTGCGTTGACGAGTCCACCGAAAATGACAACGAGTGCGCCAGATGAGACTCCCAGAAAAATCACTCCGTTAGAAAAGACGAGTCGGTCTCCACGATTCATGAACTGCCTAGGCATGTAGTTGTCTTTAGCAATGATCGACGACAACCGCGGGAAGTCTGCATATCCCGTGTTGGCAGCAAGAATCAAGATTCCAAACGTGGCAAATTGTGTGACGAAGAAAAAGATGTTGCGGCCGCCATAGACCTGCTCTGCCAACTGGGCGAGCACGGTATCTCTAATCAGACCCTCATGGTCTTTGAGTGGCTGAAGATGCTGTGCAAGAACACTGAGTCCAAAAAAACTTGTACCAAGAATGACCGCCATGATCATGAGCGTGATCGAAGCATTTTTGGGTTCTGGTTTTTTGAACGCAGGAACACCATCAGCAACTGCTTCGATGCCGGTGAGGGCAACTGCACCTGAAGAAAATGCTTTGAGAAAGAAAAATAATGTCACGCTATTTGTGTGGGAGAGAAGTTCTTTGGCAACTTCGGAATCATGACTGATCGGCGGGAGGTCCATAAAGAAAACCTTGAAGAGGCCAACTCCGATAAGTGAAAAGAGACAGATGATGTAGAGGTACGTTGGCGGTGCGAAGAGTGATCCAGATTCTTTAAGGCCACGAAGGTTGGCAACCGTGATCAGTGCAATAAAGCCCACACACAACTCAACTCGATATGGCGCCATTCCATTGAAAGCCGAGATGATTGCGGCGGTGCCACCGGCAACAGAGACCGCAACAGTGAGGATGTAATCGACGAGCATTGATCCACCCGCGACCAATGAAGGGTATTTGCCCAAATTTTCTCGCGAAACCACATATGAGCCTCCACCATTTGGGTAGGCGAAGATCGTTTGGCGATAACTACTCACAACGATGGCAAGCAAGACCACGACCATGATGGACAATGGGACGAGATTGTTATATGCGGCGACGCCTGCTCCTGCAAGTGACAAAAAGACAATCAGGATTTCTTCGGTTGCATATGCGGTGGACGAAATGGCATCGCTCGCAAAAACGGGAAGTGCAATTTTCTTGGGTAGGCGGTGGTGGGCGTCGTCGGCAGACGAGATTGGTTTACCGATGAAGAACCGCTTAACCGCACTGGATCTAGTTGTTGTAGCCATAAGCGTTATGAAGCCTGCCACACGGGACCCTCCTAGAGCGAGTAATTCGCCTACGCTGTTGATCTGTCAAGGCAAATAGGAGACTGAAGTGCATGTAGTCATAGTTGGATGTGGGCGAGTTGGATCGACCTTGGGTCGTGAACTCACCGCTGCTGGACACACCGTGGCCGTAGTTGATCGCAAACCAGAAGCATTTTCGCGGTTAGGTGAATCGTTCACTGGTCAGAAAATTATCGGAATTGGTTTTGATCGCGAAGTACTCATTGAGGCTGGAATCGAAAAGGCTGGTGCACTTGCGTCAGTGACTAACGGTGACAACTCCAATATCTTGATCGCTCGAGTTGCTCGAGAAGAGTTTGGGATTGAGCGAGTTGTTGCTCGTATTTATGATCCGAAGCGCGCAGAAATTTATGAACGACTCGGTATCGCAACTGTTGCAACAGTTAAGTGGACATCGGAGCGGATCTTGCGTCGTATATTGCCAGAGTTGCCAGCTGTTGAATGGACTGACCCAAGTGCATCTGTTGTGCTTGTTGAGCGTGAGATGCCAAAGCATTTGATTGGGCAGCGAGTTACGACTATTGAAACAGCGTCAGCCCGTGTTGTGTCTGTGCGCCGACTTGGTGCTGCGATGATTCCAAATGCTGACACGATCATTCAAGAAGGTGACGTTGTGTATATCGCGGCAGAGATCGCGGCGCTGAGTCAATTTGATGCAGGACTTGCATCGACCCAAAACGGAAAGGGTCACTGAACATGAAAGTAGTCATTGCAGGTGGTGGCAGTGTTGGAAGATTTACGGCGCAACAACTTGTCGAATCTGGTCATGAAGTAACGATCATTGAAAGTGATCGAGCAGTTGTGCGTGAATACGGACAGTCGAGTGGCACAACTGGTGTCAAGTGGCATCAAGGTGATGCATGTGATGTAACCGTGCTTGCTGCTGCGGGTGTGACCCTCGCAGATGTAGTTGCCTCGGTAACCGGCGATGACGAAGACAACCTTGTTGTGTCGTTGTTGGCAAAACAAGAGTTTGGAGTTCCACGTGTTGTGGCTCGCGTGAATAATCCAAACAACTATTGGATGTTTAATGACATGTGGGGCGTAGACGTATCTGTGTCGACGCCGCACCTCATCACGAGCCTGGTGCAAGAAGCAGTGACTGTCGGAGCATTTGTGCGCTTGATGCAACTTAAGGGTGGCAAAGCAGAGCTCGTTGAGGTCACGTTGGCAGAGTCATCGCCCGCCAAAGACAAAGCACTTTCAGAGTTGCAGTTTCCACGCAGCGCAACCGTTGTTGCCATTGTGCGTGACGAGCGCGTGATGGTGCCCGACAAAGCCACTGTGTTGCGAGTGGGCGACGAAGTGATGGCGCTGATCTCCGAAGACGCAGAGGCTGCAGTACAAAAAATATTGGTTGGCTAGTCAGCCTTTAGAACCCAAGTTCTATTCTGCTCCGTGTGGCAGCAGCGTGTAAGCAGGGTTTAAAAATACGGTGTTATTGCGTTCGCGATAGGCGACACCTTCAACAGCAAGACATCCGCCATGTTCGATTCCTGCAATATGTCGACGGCCACTGAATATGACAGTTACCTGACCTGTTCCGTCGTTAATCACAATTTCCATTGATGGGATTCCGGATCTTGGCTTCATCGTCATGCGTTTTACTTCGCCACAGACCTTCACTTTTGTGCGAACAGCGACTTCTCCAAGTGGTGTCAGATTGAGTTGGGCAAATCTGTCAACTAATCGTTCGGCGTCTAATTCGCGGACGCCTTTATTGGCGGACTTAATGATATTTTTCAGACCCATCAGGATCCCCCTAACTGGTTCAACATCTCGGTCAAGGTTACTTCGTCCATTGCGCCTAAATTTGTTTCGAATGTTCCATCTTGTTGGATAAACACCCAGGCAGGTTGATACGCAACATCAAACTGGGCAAAAACTAAACCGTCATTGTCTTTGATATTCGGAAATGTGAGTTGGTGCTTGTCGACGAACTCCTGCATCGATTGTTCTGATCCGTTCCATGCGACGCCGAAGATGAGCACTTTGCCTGCGAGTTTTTTGTTTGCCGCCTCGACCGAGGGTGCTTCAAAATTGCACGTTGTTCAACCTGGAGCCCAGAACCACAGCGCAACAGGGGAATTCTGGAGTTGATCTTGCAAATTGATTTCACCGCCACTAACGAGGGTTGCATTGAAGTCGGTTGCGGACACATCCGCTCCGCATGAAACTGCACCAAGGGTAAGAATTCCAACACAGATTGCTCTGACCAAACTTCGCATGTGACTCATAGTACTCAAACGAATAACAGTGCATTGACCTAGGATTGAATGCGTATGAGCACTCGAAAATTAATTCTGTGGGCATTGGTATGTGGTGTACTAATTTTGGTTGCTGGTAGCGCCAAGTTATTTCAGACATCTCAACAGCCTGTAGAAGTGCAATTGCTTGAGTTGGGTGATTCAGTAACTCTTGGCGACATGACTGTGAGTGTCACCGCGCTTCGCGACATCGATGATCGAACTTTGGTGGACGTGACCATGGTTGGGGTTGCAGAGGCGCAAGCAATGGACGGATGGAAACTTTTGGCTGCTGGAAAGGTAACTGATCCCGTGCTTCTTCCAGTTGGTGCAGGCACTGAGTGCACGCTCACACAGCTTGAAAACACACTTGCATGTACCGTTGCGTTCCCTGTGTCTGAAGGCACGCGCACCGTTGCCTATGTTCGCGCAGGAGAGCAACGACAATGGGCGACTGCTCCATGATGTGCAAGCGTTATTATAAATCGTGACGAATCACTGGGGGTGATGAGTACGGCTGAGCAATTTGATCTCGTGGTTATTGGTGGTGGCCCAGGGGGCTACGCCGCTGCGTTCTATGGTGCATCTGCCGGTCTCAATGTTGCACTCATCGAGCGCGACACAATTGGCGGAACATGTTTGAACCGCGGTTGTATTCCGGCAAAAGCGTTTTTAGAAACTGCAGCAGTGAATCGACATGTCGCACACGCAGCAGACTTTGGAATTAATGCCACCGCGACTGGTGTCGACTTTGGTGTTGCGCAAAAGCGCAAGCAAACAATTGTTAACGCGCTCGTAAAGGGGCTTACCGGGCTTACGAAATCGAAAAAAGTTACGTACATTCTCGGCACCGGTTCATTGGGTGCTAACCGCACAGTGACTGTGCAGTTGTCGGGTGGCGGTTCACAAGAACTTCAGGGGCGCAACATCGTCATGGCGGCGGGTTCTGTGCCTCGAACAATTCCTGGTTTTAGCGCTGGCGGACCAATCATGACTTCGGACGAAGTGTTAATGCTCGACAAAATTCCTGCACGAATCGCAGTGATTGGTGGCGGCGCAATCGGGTGTGAGTTTGCGTCAACTTTTGCCGATCTTGGATCAACGGTGACAATTCTTGAAGGTCTACCCAAAATTCTTCCTGGTCTCGACCCGGATGTGGCAGCTTTTGTTGTAAAGAGTTTCAAAAAGAAAAACATTGATATTCGCACAGGTGTGAAAGTGAATGGTCACGAACCAACAACCACTGGTGGCACCACAGTGTTGTTCGGTGAAGGCGAGCGACTCGATGTTGATGCAGTGATTGTGTCGGTTGGACGCAAGCCGTTCACTGATCATCTTGGATTAACTGGTACTGCAGTGAAAATCACTGACCATGGCTTTGTTGATGTTGACGGTTTTTGTTTGACAAGTGAGCCAGGTGTGTACGCAGTAGGTGACCTCATCAATACTCCGCAACTTGCACACGTTGCGTATGCCGAAGCGATTGTGGCAATTAAACACATGCGCGGTGAAAAGGTGTACCCAGTGATGTACGACCGTGTGCCTTGGGCAATTTATTGTCATCCCGAAGTTGCATGGTCTGGACCTTCTGAAGAAGAAGCCCGTGCAAAAGGTCATGATGTTGTGGTTGCTAAGCATCAATTTCGCGCCAATAGTCGAGCGATGATCATCGGCGAAGCTGAAGGTCTAGTAAAGATCATTGCAAAGAAAAATGTCGATGGAACAGCCGGCCAAGTACTTGGCGTGCACATGGTTGGCCCATGGGTTACCGAGCAGTTATCTGGCGGTTACTTGGCGGTCAACTGGGAAGCAACAGTTGAAGAGATATCTGAATTCCTCATGCCGCACCCTTCGTTGTCAGAGTTGTTTGGCGAAACGGTGATGTCGTTGACCGGTCGCAGCATCAATGCATAATATTTCTCTCACGAAATCACAGGAGCACCATGGCTGATATCACACTTCCGCAACTCGGAGAAACGGTCACAGAGGGCACCATCACACGTTGGTTTAAAAAAGTTGGCGACACCGTTTCTGCCGATGAGCCACTTTTCGAAGTATCCACTGACAAGGTTGATACCGAAGTGCCATCACCAATTTCTGGAACTTTGACCGAGATTCGAGTCGCAGAAGGCGAGACCGTTCCTGTTGGAACGGTGATTGCCGTTGTCGGAGTCGCTGGCGCCGCGCCTGCACCGGTTGCTGCAGCTCCTGCGCCAGTTGCTGCTGCGCCTGCACCGGTTGCCGCTGCTCCCGCACCAACTCCTGCGCCTGCACCGGTTGCTGCAGCTCCCGCTCCAGTTGCTGCAGCCCCAGCGCCCGCACCTGCACCAGTTGCAACTTCAAATAAATTGCTGTCGCCGGTTGTGCGCAGGTTGGTTGCTGAGCACGGCATTGACGTAAATGCATTGGTCGGTAGTGGTCCTGGCGGGAGGATTACTCGCGAAGATGTGCTCGATCACATTGACCGCAGTGGTCTCAAGGCAACGCCAGTTGCTGCGGCTGCTCCTGCTCCAGTTACTGCACCAGCACCAGCACCTACTGCTGCTGCTCCAGCGCCTGCACCAGTGGTTGCTGCAACAGCTTCGGTTGCGCGTCCTGCTGTTGTGTCGAGCGAGCGCGAGCAGGTAATCGCACTTTCGAAGATCCGCAAGCTCACTGGTTCACACATGATCATGTCAAAGAGCACGAGCCCGCATGCGTTCAGCGTTGTCGAAGTTGACTACGCAAATGTTGACCGAGCACGCACTGCGATTAAGGATTCATGGAAAGCCGGTGAGGGTTTTAGCCTCACGTATCTTCCGTTTATTTCTCGTGCTGTAGTCGATGCACTTCGCGAGTTTCCACATCTCAATGCATCTATTGATGGCGACAATCTCATTGTGCATGGATACGTCGACTTAGGCATCGCGGTAGACCTTGACTACACAGGTCTACTTGTGCCAGTAGTGCGCAATGCAGATGGCAAACGAATTAGGGCAATCGCTCGCGAGATCAATGATCTTGCATCGCGTGCGCGCAATCGCAAATTGTCTCCAGATGAAATTCAGGGTGGCACGTTTACGATTTCTAATAACGGCTCTGCTGGTTCGGTGCTGACAATGCCGATCATCAATCAACCTCAAGTTGCAATCTTGTCTACGGATGCGATCGTGCGAAAGCCTGTTGTGGTTACAGCAGCAGATGGAAGCGAAAGTATCGCGATTCATCCCGTTGGAAACTTGTCGATGTCGTGGGACCATCGAGCATTTGACGGTGCGTATTCTGGTCGATTCTTGGCACGCGTCAAACAGATACTTGAATCGCAGGATTGGTCAGCCGAACTCTAAGAGCGGAAAAAGCTATGAGTAACTCGTCTGCACCACTTTATGTCAGGTGGATTGGTCGTGTGCCATATCGTGAGGCACTTGCTCTGCAATCCGGATTGTTTGAGCACGGGGTAGATCAACACTTGTTGTTGCTTGAACACCCACATGTTTTCACCTACGGGCACACCGCCGACTTGGCAAATAATCTGCGCTGTGCACCAATCGATGTCGGTGCAGATCTCGTTGAAGTGCAGCGGGGTGGTGACATTACGTATCACGGACCTGGCCAGTTGGTTGGCTATCCCATATTGAGTTTGCGGGCAAAGCACGGTATCGATGGCCCTGCCGACACTCGATCCTATATATATGACGTTGAGCAGTTGGTTATTGACACGCTGTCCCAACTTGGTGTGCACAACTCTGGGCGCATGGGCGAGTTCCCCGGTGTTTGGATAGATCCAGACACCAAGAATGCCCGCAAGATTTGTGCAATTGGCGTGCGGGTGGGCAATGGCTCGACCGATCGTCGCACGATGCACGGTTTTGCACTCAATGTTTCAACTGACATGACATTCATGCGCGAGCACATCGTGCCGTGCGGTATTGCCGACTATGCAGTGACGTCATTACTGGAGGAGGGCATTGATGTGTCGATGAACGATGTTGTAGACATCGTTTCAGGATTGGCTCAATTGCGCTGGGGCTCACAACACAACACACGATCTGATGTGGCATGGAAGCATCGACCAGAAGATCTTTCGGCGTTTTCACGAGGCGAGGGTGCAGGTGAACAGGTGCGCATGACCAAGCGTCTTGAGCAAGCTGGAGTTGCGGACGGCTTAAGTATTTCGGTGCGTAAGCCAGAGTGGATTCGTCCGCGTGTGCAACACACAGATGAAGTATTGAAAACTAAGCGCACGCTTCGTGATTTGAATTTGGTGACCGTGTGTGAGCAAGCGGGTTGCCCGAACTTGAGTGAGTGTTGGAATGACGGCACCGCAACATTTATGGTGCTTGGAGACAGGTGCACAAGGGCATGCGGGTTCTGTTTGATCGATACGCAAAAGCCGTTGCTACCAGATGCCGATGAGCCGCGCCGAGTGGCCGAAGCAGTGCAGCGAATGGGTCTTGAGTTTGCTGTGCTGACAATGGTTGCCCGAGACGATTTAGCTGATGGTGGAATGCAGCACGTAGTCGACACCATTCGAGCAATTCGTGCGCTGAACTTTGATACAAAAGTTGAGACACTTATTTCTGATGTGAAAGGAACTGACGCTCTCAATATTTTGATTGCCGAACGACCCGATGTGTTTAACCACAACATTGAAACAGTTGCTCGGCTGCAGCGAGCCGTACGCCCTTCGGCTGGTTATGCGCGCAGTCTTTCTGTGTTGGCGCGCGGACGAGCAGCCGGTCTCACGACCAAGTCGGGAATGATTGTTGGAATGGGCGAAACGCTCCAAGAAGTAGAGGAAACCCTGGTGGATCTAGCAAGCGTTGGCGTGCAAATTGTCACTATCGGTCAATACCTGCGACCAACAACCAATCATCTTCCTGTTGCTCGTTGGGTAGAGCCCGAAGAATTTGATCATTACAAGGCTTTTGGCGAACGACTTGGCATGCAACATGTGCAATCAAGCCCGCTTACGCGATCGAGTTATCACGCAAAACAAGCACATGGACAGTCACAACACGTTGTTCATGCCTTGTCATAGGCAGTTTGCTAATAAAGTAGAAACAACATGACGCAGACCATTGCAAGCACATCCGACTACGTCGCGCGCATTGCGAAAGTGCGTGCTGCCATGGTGGCCAAACAAGTGGATGCAGCGTTGTTGTCCGTCGGTCATGACTTGCCGTATCTCTCTGGCTACTTTGCAATGCCGCTTGAACGCTTGACGATGTTGGTGATTCCACAAAGTGGCGAAGTGACGATGGTCGTGCCGCGCCTTGAAGTTGCGCGAGTTACACCACAACCTGGAGTTTTTTCAATCACCGCGTGGGGTGAGACTGAAAACCCTGTGGCAATTGTTGCCAAGTTATTGGGTGGTTCAAAGTCAATTGCAGTTGGCGACCAAATGTGGGCCAGATTTTTAGTTGAACTGTTGCCACTTGTACCCGGCGCAACTTTTGTGCGTGCGGTTGATGTGGTCGGATCGCTACGAATGAGCAAGGATGCAAGCGAAATCGCGGCGCTAGCGGCTGCTGGGGCTGCAGCAGATCGGGTCGCTACGCAACTGCATTCTGGTTTGATTCCCCTCATCGGTCGCACCGAGGCACAAGTATCTGCGGATATCTCGGCACGATTGTTGGCAGAAGGCCACGACGTCGTCAATTTTGCAATTGTTGCTGCAGGCGAAAACGCTGCGAGCCCACACCATCACGCAGGCTCACGTGTTATTGCGAAGAACGAAATTGTGCTGTGCGACTTTGGTGGAACGATGAATGGCTATTGCAGCGACATCACTCGTTGTGTGTACACGGGCAAGCCGGCAGCAGATGTGGCGGCGGCGTATGAAGTGTTGTTTGCATCTCAGGCAGCCGGAGTTGCTGCAGGCATCGTTGGCGCTGCGTGTCAAGACGTTGATGCTGCAT
This sequence comes from Ilumatobacteraceae bacterium, assembly GCA_044361815.1. Taxonomy (GTDB): domain Bacteria; phylum Actinomycetota; class Acidimicrobiia; order Acidimicrobiales; family Ilumatobacteraceae; genus UBA3006. The sequence continues at coordinate 10,844 of JBIKID010000018.1, forward strand.
CGCGACGCGTAATTGAAGCAGCAGGGTTCGGCGAATACTTTGTGCATCGCACCGGTCACGGAATTGGCATGGAGGCACACGAAGAGCCCTACATGGTGAGTGGCAATTTATTGCCAATTGCCGCTGGTCATGCATTTAGTGTTGAGCCAGGCATTTACATCGCAGGCAAGTGGGGCATGCGCCTCGAAGACATTGTTGTGGCTACAAACTCAGGACCTGTTTCAATGAATAGCGTCAATCACGCGCTCGTCACGGTCGAAGCCTAAGTACATCTTTTCAAAATGATTCATCTCGACGCTGCAACTGTTCTCTTGCAATGGGCGGTTGGCGGACTTGCGTTCCTGTGGTTCACGACTCGTCGTCACGAGATCAGTCTTGGTTATTCGATGTTGTTGCGCATTACGTACGGCGTATTTGCCGCTGGGGCATGTGGTTTTGGGCTGCGCTACGGCGTTGAGCCGGTGCGAGAAATTTCGGCAGTTGCTGTTGCGATAGCCGCCTTTGTGCTCATCCGTAACAAGCGTTCGCGACTTGATCTCGTTGCGCCGTTGTTGGGTGTACCCGGAATCCTTGTCGCTGGTTTTTCTGCTGTTACAGATGGTGGTGCGGGGGATTATGTGGTCTCGCTGATCAGGGTTGTAGTCGGCACTTTGTTTCTCGGTGTGGTCAGTGACACGATGCTTCTTGGGCATTGGTATCTCGTGCAACCAGGAATGCCGCGCAAACTCATTAACGAAATTGTGGATGCAGTGATTTATTTGTGGCCGCTCGAAGTAATTGCTTTGCTCTTGCCAACGGGCATGATCAGCGTGCTCAACGGAACGATTGATGATGGATGGAACGGTGTGCTTGGATGGTTTTGGCTGGCATCGGCAATCGTCACCGGCATACTTGCACTGGTCACACGTGCTGCGCTCAAAGAGCGGAGTTATTCTGCGGTGATGGCAGCGACGGGTTTAATGTATTTAGCGATTCTGACTGCGTTCTGCACAGACATCGTTGCGCGTGCACTTCTTGCTGCGTAGTTGCAGAGATTTTATAGTGGCGAGTTTGGTGCAACGAGCGCCCAGGGTCGAGTGCGCTCCATAGCAAGACCAAGATCGAGCAGCAGTTGTTCGCTGAAGTGGCGGCCATTGATTTGCAGCGACACGGGCAAGCCATCAATCAATCCGGCCGGTATCGAAATTGCTGGATTGCCGTACATGTTTGCAGGAAATGTGAGCTTGCCGTTGTTGCCAGCACCTGCTTTGACGCCGCCAAATATTGAAGGCAGCGGCCCTTCGGCATCAAACGCGACATCGGGATTGCTTGCAGTAATCACGAAGTCGGCTGCATCAAAAATCTCTGCCATGCGTTGGTTGAGTATTGCGCGTCGTGACTCGATTTTGGCACGGGCCTCTGTTCCATATTTTCCAAATGTGGCTTCAACTCCAAAACGCATTTCTGGAGTCAAAACATCGGCGCATGCAGGCCAATAATCGGCGAGTTGAGAATGGATCTCGACCATGCCACTGATTGACCAAGCAGCGCCAATGCGCGGAAGTGCTGTGTCGACACTAATAATTTTGATTCCTGTAGTTGCGCAAAGATGTCGTGCATATTCATCCAACTGTGTCCACATGGCTGGTGATACAACTGCACCACCCCAGTCAGATGCGAGCACGGCAGTCTTGCCACGCAATGAACCTGCATGCGTACCGAGTTGCGCTTCCCAATTATCTACGCGTTGCAGACTGAGTGGGTCACGTGAGTCGTGACCGTTGCACACATCAAACCATCGCGCGGTGTCACGGATGCTTCGCGCCATCACGCCAGTGTTGACTGTGAGGTTTCCGAGTTCGGTATGTGGTGCGCGCGGGATGCGACCAAAAGTCCCTTTAAGTCCTACGAGTCCGGTGAAACCGGCAGGAATTCGAATTGATCCACCGCCATCGCCACCGGTAGCAATTGTGACAAGACCACCAGCAACTGCTGCGGCGCTTCCACCTGATGAACCACCCGGCGTGCGCCCGTGCATCCAAGGATTATGAGTTGCGCCGTTTAACACAGTGCGCGTAATGTTGACTCCACCAAATTCACTTGCTGTGCACAAACCGATGTGGTTTGCTCCTCCGACTTCGGTTGCACGCTGCACCATTACCGATGTATGTGTCGCTTTACGATCTGCAAAAACTACGCATGCTTCTGTGTACGGCCATCCATTTACTGCGTCTAATTCCTTTACGCCGAGCGGAACGCCACCGAAAGGTTTGGTGATGTCTGCAGATTTCGCTCTCTCAAGTGCGCCTTCCGGGTCGAGAAAAGAAAATGCGTTCAAATCGCTGCTCTCAATCGCTGCAAGCGAGGCCTGCAACTCTTCAACAGGTGAGCGATCTTTGGATCTGAAAGCATCAACCAGCGAAGTAGCGTCGCCAAGCCATGGGGAATCTGTTGTTGTCATGCACTCTAAAGTATCTGAAATACCTCAAATATCTTAAGTAGTAGCCGAAAACATGATTTCTATTAGTGTGTTTTTGCTTATGAATTCGTCAACTTTTCTCGGTCTCAAGCCGGTGAGCAATCACACAGAAACTTCTGGCTCGTGGTCGATGTTGGTGCAGCCTGGGCTGTGCACGGGCGGCGGATTTTTGTGGGGTGGTGCCGGCTTAGCGTCGGCCGTATCGGCAATGGAACAACTGAGTGGTCGGCACTGCATTTGGTCGACCGCACAATATTTGTCGTATGCGCGACCTGGCGAGGTGATGCATATTGACATCACACTTGCGGTTGTTGGACATCAGATCACTCAGGCGCGGGCAATATGCCATGTTGGAGAACGCGAAATTCTTACTGTCAACGCCGCTCTTGGCGAGCGCACATTTGAACATGCACATTTGTTTATACCTATGCCCGATGTGCCAGGACCGAATGAGCTTGAAACGCGCAAGCATCGACATCCGGTGGACGGCACGATTCACGATCGGCTCGAAGAGCGACTTGTGATTGGTCGCGAACTTGAGCAACTGGACGGTAAGCCAAATGATGGTCGAACGGTGATGTGGGCTCACATTCCCGATGTCTTGACTGACGTGGACGCCGCAACTCTTGCAGTGCTTGGAGATTTTGTGCCAATGGGAATTGGTCAGGCTCTTGGGGTTCGGGGTGGTGGGAACAGCCTTGATAACACGCTTCGCGTAGTTCGCCTCGTGCCCACTAAGTGGGTCTTGTTAGACATACAGATACAAGGAGTCGAGCGAGGGTTCGGTCATGGATCGGCAAATATGTTTGCCGAAGACGGAACATTGCTTGCCACCGCAAGTCAGAGTTGCATAGCCCGAATGTGGAAAGAGTAACAACATGATTCGTCGTAACGGAATGACAGTCCCGCTTCCAGGACACCTGCACGCGCAACGCGACAAACTTGCACAACTTGCCGATTGGGGATACAGCGACATCTGGTCTGCAGAGACCGACGGTGCCGATGCGTTCACGCCGCTTGCATTGGCGGCGGCATGGGAACCACGGCTTCGACTTGGCACCGCAATTGTGCCGGCCTACACACGCACTGCTCCAGTCATTGCGCAAAGCGTGGCAGCAATGGCTGACGCGGCACCTGGCAGGTTTGCAATCGGTATTGGTTCATCCAGCAACGTGATTGTTGAAAAGTGGAATGGCGTGCCATTCGTTGATCCGTACAAAAAAGTTCGAGATGTTGTGCGTTTCATGCACGATGCGTTCAGTGGTGAAAAAATCACCAAAGAGTACGACACTTTTTCCGTCAATGGTTTTCGTCTCAGCATCAAGCCAGAGCAAAAGCCAACCATCTTGGTGGCCGCACTTCGTGAAGGCATGCTCAAGCTGGGTGCACGCGAAGCAGACGGTGTAATCATTAACTGGTTGTCGGCACAAGACGTGAGCAAGGTCGCAGCAGTCGTAAATGGCGCAGCAAATGGTGTCGAAAAAGAAATCACCGCACGAATTTTTGTGTGCCCAAGCGAAAATACTGAAACTGTGATGGCGGGAGCCAAGTTTGCAATTGCTGCATACATGAATGTGCCCGTGTATGCCGACTTCCATCGTTGGATGGGTCGCGCGCCTTTGCTGCAGGGCATGTGGGATGCGTGGGCGGCAGGCGACCGCAAAGCCGCACTCGCTGCGATCCCAGATCAGGCCGTGGACGAACTTGTTGTGCATGGAAGCGCGGCGCATTGCCGAGACGTCATTGACGAGTATTTCAAGAATGGTGTCACAACGTCGTCGCTCGCGATCTTGCCTTTAGATCCAGCACTCGATTATTGGAAGGCTGTTGAAAGCCTTTCGCCCAGCGCGTCGTAAGTAGCACTACGAAAAATGTCAACAATTGAGACCGATGCAGAAGTAGCAACGCGACTCGAGTTTGAACAAACGCAGCGCAGCGAAGGTTGGAAACTGTTGCGTGGAATGCTGCGCGACCAACGACGCAATTTATTGATCGGTGCGTTTGTAGGTATTTCGTGGGCGGGCTTCAAAACCGCGGTTCCGCAGATGACCAAAAATGCAATTAACGAGGGCATTGAAAAAGATGGGCCGTTGCTCAAGTGGGTCTTAATCATTGCTGGCCTCGGAGTGTTGACGGGAGTTCTTTCGGGAATGCGCCGTTATGTGGCGTTTCGCGAAAGCCGTTGGGCCGAGACACTGCTGCGAGAGCGACTTTTTGCTCATCTCATCAGTCTCAACGTTGGTTATCACGACAAGGCACAAACGGGACAACTGATGAGTCGGGCTTCAAGTGACTTGATGCAGATTCAAGGATTTATTGTGATGATCCCCATCACGCTGTCCAACGTGATTCAAATCTTTGCTGTAACTGCAATTTTGTTTTACACCGACCCTGTACTTGCACTTGTGGCATTGGTGCCATTGCCGTTTGTGAACATTTCAGCTCGCAGGTTTAGTAATCGCATTCACCCAGCATCTGTTGCCGTGCAAGCCGAGCAGGCGCAATTGGCAAGCGTTGTTGAAGAAAGCGTCTCGGGAGTGCGAGTCATTAAAGGTTTCGGCGCAGAGCAAGTGCAGTTTGACAAGCTGCGCAAAGAAGCCGACGACATTTTTGGCGAAACGATGAAGGCGGCGAAGATTCGTAGCAGTTTTCTGCCAGCCATTGACGTGTTGCCAGCACTTGGTCTTGTTGGTGTACTCGGCGTGGGTGGCCACCGTGTTTTGAATGGGCAGATAACTATTGGTGATTTGGTTGCGTTCAACGTGTATCTCACATTGTTGATCTGGCCACTACGCAACATCGGCATGATCGTTGCGCTTGGTCAACGAGCAGCAGCTGCTCTCGTGCGTATTCACGAAGTGTTGAGTACCGAGTCAACAATCACCGACCCAGTGCATCCACAACAATTACCGAGTGTTGTTTCTGGCTCCGCGACGCTTGGCGCGGTCAAGTTTGACCACGTTCAGTTTGGATACAGCGCCGATCAGCCAGTGCTGAGCAATTTCACTATAGATATTGCTGGTGGCGAGTCAATTGCAATTGTTGGCGCCACTGGTTCTGGCAAGTCAACAGTGGCGCGCTTGCTACTGCGGTTTTACGACACCAACTCTGGACACGTATTTCTTGACGGTATTGATGTGCGCAAACTCAAGTTGCGAGACTTGCGTCAGCAAATTGGTGTCGTGTTTGAAGACACCGTGTTGTTTAATGACACAGTTGCAAACAACATTGCTTTCGCTAAGCCAACCGCAAGCCAGCAAGATCTCGAGCAGGCGGCAAAACTTGCTGGTGCTCACGACTTCATAGGTCAATTACCTTTTGGCTACGAAACGGTGATTGGTGAACGTGGATTTTCGCTCTCGGGCGGTCAGAGACAACGCATTGCGATTGCACGGGCGATAATTGCAGACCCACGTGTGCTCGTGCTCGATGATGCAACAAGCGCAGTCGACCCAAGTAAAGAAGGCGAGATCCGAGAAGCAATGCGCACGGTAATGAGTGGACGCACCACCATCGTGATAGCGCACAGACCAGGCACCATTGCGCTTGCCGACAGAGTCGTCTTGCTTGACGGTGGAACGATTGCGGCGATTGGAACCCATGAGCAGTTGGCTGCATCCAATATGCGATATCGCGAAGTGTTGGCCAGCATGGATCAGCCAAAGAAAGCAACCAACTGACATGTGGGGTACAGCTGCTGGAGTTACCGACGAAGATCGCCTCAGTAGGGCACAGGCGCGCACCATTATTGGGCGCGTTTTCAAAATGGCCGCACCATTTCGCAAAACGATGTACATGGGTTTTGCATGTGTCATCGTGACAACATGTTGTGCACTTGCATCACCCGTCATTGTGCGCCATGGCATTGATGCTGGTATTCGTGCAAAAAATACACAGGCGCTTAATCAATCGGTAGTGATGTATCTCGCTGTCGTCGCCCTGTCATACATCTTCGGCCGGATGTTGTTCTTGTATGTCAACCGCACCGGCGAGATGTTTTTGCGCGTTCTACGGCTTGCGGTGTTTCGACAGATGCAACGACAGTCAATGGCGTTCTTTGATCGCAATAAGGCAGGTGTGCTTGTTGCTCGAATGACAGCCGACATTGAGTCAATGGCCGAACTCGTACAGTTTGGTTTACTGCAGTTTTTGTCTGCTGGTTTGATGCTCATGTTTTCACTCGTTGTGTTACTCGTGCTCAGTTGGCAGCTCACTCTTGTTGCCATGTGCGTCATGCCGATCATTGTTCTTGCGTCAATCAAGTTTCAGCGTGACTCCAACAAGGCATACCTCACGGTGCGCGAGCGCGTTGGCGCAAACTTGTCGGGGCTACAAGAAGGCATCACTACCGTCCGCGTTATTCAGGCGTATGCGCAAGAGCAAGAAACCAAAGACAAGTTTTTTGCATCCAACCGTGCGTTGTTTGATAGTCACGAGCGCAGTGTGCGCATCAGCACTTGGTACTTTGCGCTCGTCGAATTCTCTGGTGTCTTTGCATCCGCACTGATGATCGGTATCGGTGGGTGGCTCGTACATCGAGGTGATGTGACGCTCGGAACTGTCGTGGCTTTTACGCTGCTCATTTCGAGTTTGTTTGATCCAGTGCAACAGCTGTCTCAGTTGTACAACACCGTGCAGTCTGCTGGAGCTGCACTGAGCAAACTCTTTGCAATTCTTGATTCAAAACCGGAAGTAGGTGAGCACCCTGCAGCAATCCCATTGCCTCAGTCTGGAGTGCTCAAGGTTGACAACATCAACTTCACCTATGCAACTGGCGAGCACCCAGCACTTAACGGAGTGTCGATCAGTGTTGCTCCAGGCGAAAAACTTGCGCTCGTTGGTCCGACTGGTGCTGGCAAGTCGACTCTTGCCAAACTGATGGCCCGCATGTACGACCCGATATCGGGAACTGTTTCGTATGGTGGAGTCAACCTCACTATGGCGTCGATGGATTCGTTGCGTCAGCGCATTGTGGTTGTGCCACAAGAAGGCTTTTTGTTTAACGGCACTATTCGCGACAACCTGCGGATTGCAAAGATCACTGCAACAGATGTAGAGATCGATGCAGCAGTCGAAGCCATCTCGGCGACCGAACACTTTGCACAGTTTCCTGATGGGCTCGATACCGAAGTGCGCGAACGTGGCAGCAGGTTGTCGGCGGGCGAGCGCCAACTTGTTGCGCTTGCACGAGCAGCGCTTGTTGACCCAGCGGTATTGGTACTCGACGAAGCAACATCCAATCTCGACCCAGGCACTGAAGCTGATGTAGAACGTGCACTCGAACGATTGATGAGTGGACGCACCGTGATCGTGGTTGCTCACCGTTTGTCAACAGTGCAGCGCGCTGATCACATCGCAGTGATTGACGCAGCGCAGGTGGCCGAGTACGGCACGCATGCCGAACTCATTGCCAAAAATGGACGATATGCAGCCTTGGCTAGCGCCTGGCAAACTTCACAAATTGTGAACTAAAGCTAGTTAGCCAGCAAATTAGAGCTGCATGCTCTTGATCTCGAGGAATTCCTCGAAGCCGTAGTCGCCATATTCACGACCAACACCAGACTGCTTGTATCCACCAAACGGTGCATTGGCGTTATATGCGCCACCATTGACTTCAACCTGGCCAGTGCGCATGCGACGTGCAATTGCAATCGCATGATCTTTGTCGGCAGCCCATACACCGCCAGCCAAGCCGTACACCGTGTCGTTTGCGATGCGGATTGCATCCTCTTCGTCGTTGTATGCAATGACGCTCAAGACTGGTCCAAAAATCTCTTCTTGGGCAATCGTCATCGACGTTGTCACGTTCGAGAAAATAGTTGGCTTGACGTAGTAGCCCTTTGACACGCCTTCTGGCACGCCAACACCACCGACAAGAACTTTTGCACCTTCGTCAATACCTTTTTGAATGAAGCCATTCACACGGTCGCGCTGTGCAGCCGACGCAAGTGGTCCGAGGTGGGTTGTCTGTTCAAACGGATCGCCTACAACAACTGCATTGCCTGCTGCCGTCAGAATTGCTTCTGCTTCTTCAAGGCGTGCCTTTGGCACGAGCATGCGGGTGAGCGCTGAGCATGTTTGTCCGCTGTTGAGGAATGCTTTGCCAACACCCGACGACACTGCTTTTGCAAATGTCTCGGTGTCGAGATCGGCACAAATAATGTTGGCCGACTTGCCGCCCAACTCGAGAGCAACTTTTTTAATTGTCTCTGCAGATACTTGGCTCACGCGACGTCCTGCACGAGTTGATCCAGTGAATGACATCATGTCAACGTCGGCATGTGCTGACATCGCTTCGCCAACAACTGGTCCGGTGCCGGTGATCATGTTGAACACACCTGCTGGCAAACCAATCTCGTCAATAACTTCGGCAAGGATGAATGCATCAATCGGTGCAATTTCACTTGGCTTGAGCACCACGGTGCAACCAGCGGCCATTGCAAATGCCACTTTGGCAGCGATCTGGTGCAACGGGTAGTTCCACGGAGTAATGCAACCGACAACACCGATTGGCTCGCGCACCACAACCGATGATCCAACTTCGCGTGAGTACGAGTAGTTTTCGGCGATTGATGCGGCCTGCTTAAACGAGTTGATTGGCAAACCAACTTGAATCATCTGACTCAAAAACTTGGTCATACCCGTCTCACGAGAAATAGCCGAGGCAATTTCGTCCATGCGTGCAGCCAAACCATCACCGATGCGGCTCATGTACTTGCCGCGCTCTTGGGCGTCGAGTGCCGACCATGAATCAAACGCTGCTCGTGCAGCTTTGGCGGCGAGGTCTACTTCTTTTGCTGTGCATGAAGGAATGGTGGCCATGACCGACTCATCGGTCGAATCCCATACCTCAATCGTGTCGGTGCTGCTTGGAGCAACCCATTTACCGTTGATGTACACCTGGTTGTAGTTGGTCATAATCGTCTCCCAAGACTCGTGGTATGTCTCTTTAGGGTATCTAGCCGAAGCGTCGCAATTCTCATCGCACGAGCCCATACGGGGGATGACATTCACGCCGGTGTGGCACGTATGACCTCAGAGATGCCGCAGCTGTCAAGTATCGTGAAAGGGTCATGGCGCGCGAAAAGGTCTACACCCGAGCAGGGGACGATGGAACAACTGGACTCTTTTATGGTGGTCGCGTTGGCAAAGACTCCGCGTTGCCAAGGGCATATGGCGCAGTCGATGAAGCACAGTCGATCTTGGGTCTGGTGCGTGCCGAAGCCGGCAAGGGCACCGAGCTTGACGACATGTTGGTGCATATTTGCAGAGACCTTTGGGTGTTGATGGCCGAACTCGCAACACTTCCAGAGAACCGTCACAAGTTGGTCGATGGCAAGACACGAGTTACTGCAGAGATGGTGACAAATCTTGAGACGATGATTGACTCGCTCGATGAGCGCTTTACGCCGCCAACTGATTTTGTTGTGCCAGGTCAGAACAAAGTGTCGGCACTCCTTGACGTTGGTCGCACGGTTGCGCGCCGAGCCGAGCGTCATTCGTTGGCTGCTGCACCGCCACCATCGCAATCGACTCCATATCTCAACAGGTTGAGTGACTTGTTGTGGACGCTTGCCCGTTGGCAAGAGGGTGAGTCTTTGGCGGTTAAAGACGTCATTTAATTTTTCTACAATAAGTAAACCTAAGGAGACATCATGTCAATCAACTTTGAAGTAGCGAGCAAGACTCCGGACAACGTCAAAGCATTCGGAATTGCGGTTTCAACAGATGGTGCGATGCCAAAAGAAGTGTCACTCTCACGCAAGGCACTTGAGGCAGTTGGTTTTTCGGGCAAAGTTGGTCAAACATCGGTGATTGCCGCCGACCGCGGCGCCGTCACAGTAGTGATTGGTATTGGCGAGTCGTCGAAGGTGACCGCAGATTCGTTGCGCAAGTCGGCCGCAGCTTTCGGTCGTGCAACTTCGTCATTTGAATCGGTTGCAACCTCGCTTGCTGGTGTTGCGCGCGTAGATCGCAAGTTGGCTGCGCAAGTAGTGGTCGAAGGTATTTCGCTTGCCGTGCATCGCTATACCGATCTGAAGACTGTTGACAAAAGGGCTCCGAAGTTGTCTTCGGTAACTCTTGTGGGAACAACCGCAAATGCCGCGCAACTAAAAGCTGGTGCAAAGCGCGGTCAAGTAATCGCAAATGCAACCAACATGGCACGCGATTTTGCGAGCATGCCACCTGCGCACCTCACTGCAACAATGTTTGCCAATCACGCTGTGCGTATTGCGGGCGAGACAGGTTTGAAAGTAGAAGTGTTTAATAAGGACCAACTGCTTGCAATGGGTTGTGGCGGCATCATTGGTGTAAACCGTGGCAGCGTTGAGCCACCGCGCATGGTGCGCTTGACATACAAGCCTGCTGGCGGCGCAAAGAAAAACTCGAAGCCACACTTAATCATGGTGGGCAAAGGCGTGATGTACGACTCGGGTGGCATTTCACTCAAGCCATCCGACCCGTCACACGCGATGATGAAAGGCGATATGAGCGGTGCTGCTGCAGTGTTGTCGTCGATGTCAACGCTCAAAGCACTTGGCTGCACAAACCAAGTAACTGGATACTTGATGTGCACCGACAACTTGCCTTCGGGTAGTGCGATGGCGATGGGCGATGTGCTGCACATGCACAATGGCAAGACAGTCGAGATTTTTAATACTGATGCTGAAGGTCGCTTGATCTTGGCGGATGGATTGTCACTTGCTGCCAATCAGAAGCCAGATGCCATCGTGGACATTGCAACATTGACTGGAGCATGCGCTCGTGCGTTGGGTGAAGGCATGGCCGGAGTATTGGGCAACAATCAAAAGTGGATTGATCAGTTGACTGCATCGGCTGCAC
>JBIKID010000082.1:0-6938 GCA_044361815.1 Ilumatobacteraceae bacterium
TCGCGCCCCCGGTAGGAATCGAACCTACGACCTACGGATTAGAAGTCCGCCGCTCTATCCAACTGAGCTACAGGAGCATTACTCTCCTCAAATCTACAGGCGCACCAACTACGGTTCTTTCCATGCGATCTCGGTATCTCGTTATGTTGGCAGCAGTGTGCTTTGCCACCACGGGCACGGCGCAACAACTTGGACCAGACAGTTCTTCTCCACTTGGGGTGGCTGCCATCAGGTTTTTCATTGGGTCGATCGTGCTGTTCATCATTGCTTTTTTGCGACCTAGTCGTAACCCAATATCCCAACATCAGCCACTTGCCACTTGGGTTTGGGTAGCAACAGCATTCGGTCAGGCCCTCTACGGCGCCGCATTTTTTAGTGCCGTGCGATCCACAGGTGTAGCAGTCGGAACTGTTGTTGCGCTCGGCTCTGCGCCACTCATCACTGGTGCAATCACTGCGTTTTCGTCACGTAAAGCGCCGTCTCGCTCGTGGCTTGGCACCACAACGTTTGCGATTATTGGCATGAGCCTGATTGTGGTTTCAGGTAAAGAATCTCAGGTCACGGTTTCAGGTGTAGTGCTCGCGCTCTGCGCAGGTTTTGGTTACGCCATCTTTGCGCTTGGCAGCAAAACGATTCTTTCAAGTGGAGTTTCAGGTGAACTGGCAATGGCACGCGTGTTTGGTATCGCTTCCGTCATGCTCGCACCAACATTATTTTTTGTAAATCTGAAATGGCTCACAAGTGGAGACGCAATCGTGATGGTGTTTTGGCTCGGTATTGTCACGCTCGCTCTCGCCTATTGGTCGTATGCAACAGGTTTGCGCCACCTCGAACCCAGTCAGACAACGCTGATCACTCTTCTCGAGCCAGTCGTCGCAACCGTTCTCGGAGTGGTGGTTTTGAGTGAACGACCATCGACTGTTGCATGGCTAGGGGTGCTCATGGTGATTGCTTCGTTGCTCACCGAATCACGCGCACCTAGCAAAAATATGCGACACTAAGCCAATGCCTCGCGCGTTACTCAGTGTGTTTGACAAAACAGGCGTCGTGGATTTTGCTCGCGCGTTACACGATCTCGGTTGGGAGTTGTTGTCGAGTGGTGGCACAGCAAAAGTGATTGCCGATGCCGGCATTCCTGTCGTCGATGTCGCCACAGTTACTGGCTATCCAGCCATCTTGGGGCATCGTGTTGTCACATTGCATCCATCAATCCACGGTGCGCTATTGGCAGACACCGACAATGCCGAACACGTGGCGGACATGCATACGCACAACATCGAGCCCATCGCACTCGCTGCCATCAATCTGTATCCGTTCTCGAGTAATCCATCCATTGAATTAATCGATGTTGGTGGGCCAGCAATGGTGCGTGCTGCCGCCAAAAACTATGCGCACGTAGCAGTGGTCACCGAACCCACGCAGTACGACGCGATCATTGACGCTATTCGCACTAGTGGCAGCGTGCCACCTGCTCTGCGCCAGCAACTTGCGGCACAGGCCTTTGCAACTACCGCTACTTATGACGCCCAAGTTGCACAGTGGTTTGCAACTGCTACCAACACGACTTCATCAGAATTACCGCAACGCATCACCCTCAATCTCGTGCGCGAGCAAACGCTGCGCTATGGAGAAAACCCGCATCAGCGCGGAGCTCGCTACACAGTCGATGGAGAACACAGTTGGTGGTCGACAACCGAACAACTGGGTGGAAAAGAAATGAGTTATCTCAATGTGCTCGACAGCGAAGCAGCTTGGAAGTTGGCATGGTCGTTTGATGAACCATGCGCAGTTGTCATTAAGCATGCGAATCCCTGCGGTCTTGCGATTGCAAGCAATATCGAGAGCGCCTATCGTTCCGCACATGCGTGTGACCCATTGAGCGCCTTTGGTGGCGTTGTTGCAATTAATCGCGCAGCAACTGTGGAGATGGCTCACGATCTCAGTGAAGTATTTACAGAAGTACTTATTGCACCGTCATATGAAGACGGCGCAATCGAAATTCTGTCTGCAAAGAAAAATCTGAGAATTTTGCAATCACCGGCACCCACAACGCAGGATCGTCACGTGCGCCAAATCTCTGGCGGATTCCTCGTTCAAGACACCGACCCAATGGATGTCGATACAAGCGCTTGGCAAGTAGTCACGACAGCGCAGCCAACTGCCGACCAATTGCGCGACTGCATCACGGCATGGATCACCTGTGCGGCTGTGTCGTCCAATGCCATTGTTTTAGTGAATGACGGATCGGCCGTCGGTATCGGCGGCGGGCAACAAAACCGTATCGATGCAGCTCGACTCGCATGCGAGCGTGCAGGCAGCCGAGCACTTGGCAGTGTTGCTGCAAGTGATGCGTTCTTCCCTTTTGCGGATGGTCCACAGATGCTGATTAATGCTGGTGTTGCGGTCATTTTGCAGCCTGGGGGCAGCCAACGCGATGACGAATCCATTGCGACGGCAAATAGCCATGGCATTGCAATGATCTTCACAGGTACGCGTCACTTTCGCCATTAAACATTTTGTAAAGCATGTGAGCAATCTCTCTTGACTTTTTGTTCAGTTTCGTCGGTCAAAAACTTTTCAGAAACTAATCTCCAGTCGTGGCAGGCGGAGTGGGCTCAATTTTGTCGTCCCACCAGATTTGCGTCACCTCTCAAAATGATGATCCTCGAGCGCTCAGTATCCTTCGAGCAGCCCACGATCTGGGAATCACATCGCTTAGACATATCTCAATTTCCGATTTAGTTTTCTTCCGTGGTGAAATCAATCAAGCAACTCAGACAATTATCGAGGATCTGCTTGTTGATCCGCTGTTGCAGTACTCGGACTGGAATTCGTCGTCAACAACCGCCGACTTCATTGTTGAAACATCTTTGCACCCAGGTGTAACCGACTCAACGACAAACGAACTCGAACGCTTGGCCAAGCGCATGCATCTACCCATCACAGGAGTCGCGAGTGGCAAGAGATACGCCATCACTGGAGACCTCACTCCAGCACAACTTCAACAGTTCATCTCACAACTACTCGCGAACCCGATCATTGAGCGATTTAGTCTCGATACACAAATCACTCCTGCGTTCATCGACACTGATGCCACCACCAACACACATGTCGAACACGTGCAGATCAATACCAACACCACAGCGCAGCAACTCGCCCAGATCAACAAAGAACGCGGGCTGGCTCTTGACCCACAAGAAATGCTGGCACTACAACAACACTTTGTAAATCGTGACCAGTTACCAACCGATGTCGAACTTGAAACGATTGCGCAAACCTGGAGCGAGCACTGTAGTCACAAAACATTTCGGGCCGCAATCACCGCCGATGACGGCATCGCTCGCCTATCGCTGATCAATCAATTGCGCGCCACCACCGAAACCATCAACGCACCATTTGTGCGCAGCGCATTTGTGGGCAATGCGGGCATCATCAGCTTTACGCCAGGTCGCACGATTGCCCTCAAGTGTGAGACACACAATCATCCAAGCGCTATCGAACCTTTCGGCGGTGCTAACACCGGCGTTGGTGGCGTGATTCGCGATGTGATGGGCGCACAACATCACCCAATTGCGTGCACCAACATTCTGTGCTTCGGCAATCCCGACACCGATCCGCTTTCACTTCCCGATGGCGTGTTTCCTCCACTACGCACACGCGACGGAGTGGTTGATGGCATCGCCGACTACGGCAACAAGATCGGTCTACCCACCGTGGCAGGTGCAGTGTTATACGACCCAGCATTCACGGCCAACCCACTGGTGTTTGCGGGGTGCATCGGTGTCTCAAACACATATGTCGACCAAGTGCCACCAATGCCCAAAGACCGCGTAATTGTGTTGGGAGGCCGCACTGGCCGCGACGGCTTGCGCGGCGCAACTTTTTCGAGCATGACCATGGATGCATCAACTGGTGATGTGTCTGGTGCCAGTGTGCAGATCGGTGACCCGATCACAGAAAAATTGTTGATCGACTTGTTGTCCGATGCAAAACATTTGTATCGCTCCATCACCGATTGTGGTGCAGGTGGTTTGTCATCTGCAATCGGCGAGATGGCCGAAGGTGTTGGAGCCGATGTTGAGCTCGCTCATGCTCCGCTCAAATATCCGGGTCTTGCACCGTGGGAAATTTGGTTGTCGGAAGCACAAGAGCGAATGGTCCTCGCAGTCAATCCACAACACTGCGCGGAACTGCAATCACTCTGCGAACTTCACGGAGTCGAATATGTAGACCTCGGCTTTTTTACTGGCGACAACCAACTCACAGTGCGCTACAACAACACGCCAGTGTTGCAACTCGACACACATTTTTTGCACAATGGTCGCCCACAGCGACAAATGCATGCAGTGATGCCAACTCCACAGCGAAACACTCCAGTGTCCGCGCCACAGTGGCTAACCCGTCAGTCGCCAGCCGACGTTTTGCTTGCACTACTCGGTCACCCAAACATCGCAAGCAAAGCCAACATCATTCATCGTTACGACCATGAAATTCGCGGTGCAACCATGGTGCGGCCACTTGTTGGCGCTGTTGGCGACGGACATGGAGACGGCGTTGTAGTGGCCGAGCCAACCGACGACTTTGGGATTGCAATCGGCATCGGTGTCAACCCGTGGTATGGCATTCTCGACGCCGAACGGATGGCATTAGCTGCAGTTGATGAAGCGCTGCGCAATGTGGTTGCGGTGGGTGCAGACCCCGACAACACGGCGCTGCTCGACAATTTTTCGTGGGGCAATCCACAGCGTGCCACAACGCTTGGAGATCTCGTCGCTGCTGTTGATGGTTGTTGCCAAGGAGCACTGGCCTTCAATGCACCTTTTGTCTCTGGCAAAGACTCACTCAACAACGAATACATGGGCGCGGATGGCAACAGGCATTCGGTGCCACCAACACTTGTGATCACTGCAATTGCTCATGTGCCAGCGGCAGAGAGCACCGTGACTGCAGACCTCAAAAAATCGGGAAATGTTCTGCTGCTCATCGGCTCAACTTCACCGGAGTTTGGTGCAAGCCACGCATCCATGGTCTGCCAACACCCAATTGAGACAAGCGGCGTGGTGCCAGAGTTTGATGCAAGCGCGCCACAGCGCTACCGCCAACTGCACCAAGCCATGATGCAAGGTCTTGTTGCCTCATGCCACGACTGTAGCGAAGGCGGTGTGGCAGTGACCATTGCCGAAATGTGCATTGGTGGACGACTTGGCGCACAAATGAGTTTGCTCTCACAACTTGAACCAGCAACAGATTTGTGCACGCTGTTGTTTAGCGAATCCCTTGGCCGCTTCGTCGTGGAAGTTGCGCCGCAAAACCTCTCAGCGTTCCAACAACTTGTCGGGCAGTCACAGATCATCGGCACAGTCACTGCCGATCAATCACTTGTCTTGCCCGACGGTTCAGCACTCTCGATTCAAACGTTGCTTGACGCATGGCAGGACGGGCAATGAATGCGAAGCCACATGCACTCGTGCTCACGGCACCCGGCACCAACCGCCACCCCGACGTGATGTTTGCACTTGAACTCGCGGGTGCCACGGCATCGTCACTCAATCTCAATCAGCTGCGCGATCAGCCATCTGCCATCGCCGATGCACAACTCATTGTGATTGCTGGTGGCTTCTCGTTTGCCGACGCACTTGGCGCGGGACGATTGTTTGCAATCGAACTTTCTCACCTTGTCGGTGATGCGCTACGCACTGCAGTTTCCAAGGGCACGCCCATCATCGGCATCTGCAACGGCTTTCAAACATTGGTGCGCATGGGCATGTTGCCAGGCGCAAATGATGCAGCCCTAGGTCACAACGAGAGCGGGGGCTTTCAATGTCGCTGGGTCACCATGCAACCAGTTTCCAAAAAATCAATTTGGACAAAACATCTCACACAAGATATCTATTGCCCCATCGCTCACGGCGAAGGGCGCTTTACATGCAGCGATGACACACTTGCATCGCTTCAACACAACGACCAGATCGCACTCACCTACGCCACCAACCCAAACGGTTCGCGTGCCGACATTGCAGGTGTGTGCGACGAGTCGGGCCTTGTGCTCGGCTTGATGCCACACGCCGAAAACCATGTCATTGCTCGACAGCATCCACAGTTTCATCGCGGTGCACGTAATGGACTCGGTCTACACCTATTCACACAAGGAGTACTTCATGCAACAAATTGATCCCTGTCTCGACATTGTCTTGCCACTGCAAGACCGCAAAGTTGGAAAGGTGCGAGTGTCGTATGCACTCGCAAACAACACACGTTTGTTTGTTACCACCGACAGGCTCTCTGCCTTCGACCAGATCGTTGCCTCAGTGCCATATAAAGGCCAAGTGCTCAATGAGCTCGCTGCCTGGTGGTTTGCCAATACACGCGACATCATCGACAACCACGTCATCTCACTTCCCGATCCAAACGCAACCGTTGCAGTAAGTGCTACACCACTGCTTGTTGAGGTAATTGTTCGCGGCGTGATGACAGGCTCCACGAGCACCAGCATCTGGAAACTGTACGAACAGGGCAAGCGCAACATTTATGGCTACGACTTTGTTGATGGCATTAAAAAGAACACACTTTTGCCTGAGGCCATCATCACGCCTACCACCAAAGGCGATGCAGGCGCCCACGACGAGCCCCTCACGTGTGCCGACGTGGTCACACGTGGCTTGGTCGACCAAGCAACATGGACAACTGTGTGCGATGCGGCGCTCGCATTGTTTGCACGCGGTCAACAAGTGGCCAAAAAAGCAGGTCTCCTACTTGCTGATACCAAGTATGAATTTGGCATTCACCCCGACGGCAGAGTGCTCATCATTGATGAGATGCACACGCCCGACTCTTCACGTTTTTGGGAACTGAGTTCATACGAAGAACGACTTCAAGCGGGCAAAGAACCCGAGAGTCTCGATAAGGAACCTATTCGCTTAGCGCTCGACGCCATTGGA
>JBIKID010000083.1:0-6862 GCA_044361815.1 Ilumatobacteraceae bacterium
CAAACCCACAGTGAGCAAAACCAAACGACGATTCATTTGTGATTATTGAGCGACTACTTCATTCCCATCCAACGACCGAGTTTGCTGCGTCGGCCTGATCTTGTGAGTGGAATGCCAGTTGCACGCGAAATCTTGCGTTTGGCTTTTGTTACACCCAATGCGCGTTTCCATGAGAAGGTAAGTCCTGGTCCGAGTTTCATGCTCTCAACCTATACCAGCCGTGTTGCACGGTGCACAAACCAATTCCCGCCACTTGTTTAGCGCAGGTGCGACGCCTCATTAATGCTCACAATTGATCGCTCGCCAGAACGGGCCGCCATCACTCGATGTATCGACGTGTATTTCGGATAGAAAAAGCCCACGTGGGTTTCGATGCCCAACACATGAGCCAAGTATTGGTTGATCACTCCGCCGTGACACACCACCACCACACGCCCACCTGGGTGCCGAGCAATCATGTCTTCCACCGTTGCCACCACACGCGCCTTAAATAATGATGGATCTTCGTCCACTCCGTCCCACTCGCCACGCAACAACTTTTCCCATCGCGGATCATTGGTTGCCCGCAACTCTTCCACCGGCACATACTCACGCGAGTTGCGATCGAACTCGGCAACGCCTTCACTCACCACTGCCTCAAGCCCCAACACTTTGCATAACGGACTAGCAGTCTCAAGTGCTCTGCGCAGCGGGCTCACATACACGGCCTCAACATCTTCGACACCCAAATACGCGGCCATCTTGGCTGCTTGTTCGTGTCCTTCAGCCGCAAGCTCTGGGTCGGCGATCCCAGTTTCTAATTCAATACGCAGCGGCAGACCATGCCGAACAAAAACGACTTCCACGTGACGAATCTAATTGACCGAAGTCGTATTACATCAACTCAGCCAAGTTGAGTTCGCGTACGGCTCGGTCAAACCGTTCGTTCATCATCTCAATCAGCAATCGCTCACGTGGGTTGTTTAAGTCCATACCTCGTGAGGCAACCACTGGGTACACCAAACAAAACAATGCGGATCGTCGATATTGCAACCACAAATCTTCAGCGTCCACTGTTAACCCAGCAGAAGTTAAACCCGCAATCCAGCGATCAAACAGTTCTCGCTCATATTGCGATGCATCTTTCATGCTCAAACTCTGTGTCACAAAGTACGCCACGTCATATGCGCCGGTGCCACTGCCCAGTAACTGAAAATCGATAACCACTGGCTCGCCCTGTGCATTAAACAGCAAGTTGTCGGCGCGATAATCACCGTGACACAACGTGTTTGGCCCTGTCACAAGCGATTGCAACAACGATGGCAACCTCTCTACAAACTTTGGCCCTATTTCCATGATTGATGCTGGCAACTCCACTTCCTTAGTCAGCTTCTCCCAACCCTCACCAAACACAAAGGGCAACACAGCCGGGTAAATCGGGTCACCCAAACTGATCGTTGTTCCCGCTGCCGACAACTCGTCTCCGTGTCCCCACCATTTGGCATGCAACTTTGCCGCAGCATCTATTGCCGCACGCGCATCAGTAATCGACATGCCTTCGTTTTGGTCGACGATTCGCAGTCCACCCAAATCTTCCATCACCACTACAAACTGGCTCGTTGCCTCATCAACACGCGCCAAGTACGCCACCGGAACACCAATAGGCATCTCGTTGCACAGCGAACCAAAAAAGTTCGCTTCTCGTATATACATACGCAACATCGTGCTTGTAAACACGGCTGCCTCATCGAGTGCTGGCAATTTCACAATCACCGACGACGGACAATTTGCTCCACGTAATTTCAGTCGATACAACGCACTCGATACTCCGATGCCAGCACCAATCTGCTGCACATCCATCGAGTCGACATCCCAACCCAATTCACTCTTCAGCCACGTCGCATCGACGTCGCCAATAACCCCCGGAATTTGTGCCCCCACAACTACCCCCTTGGCAAGACAATAACCCGTTGTTTGCTCAGCGTTAACCGCTGGTGTTACTGGGCCTGAAACTGGCGACCTGAACCTTGCCCAACACGTTGATTATGGCTAATCTAAGGAAGGAATTACCACTAACCGAAAGGCACTAAGTTTATGAAGCAAGTGTTAGAAGATGCACAAATGAACCAGCTCGTCTACAACGCCCTGTCCTTCGGAACAGCGGTAATGCTTGGCGCGTTCGTTTACTTCCTTACCCAAATGAATAGCGTTGCTAAGCAGTACCGAAATGGTGTTGCAGTTTCCGCTGTTGTCGTTGGAATCGCTGGATACCACTACTTCCGCATGTGGAGTGGTTGGGCAGAAGGCATGGTCAACGAGGGCTACCGATACGCCGACTGGCTGATCACTGTTCCATTGCTCGTCATCGAATTGCTTATCGTCCTCGGTGTAACCGCCGATCGTCGTAAGAAGCTCATGACCTCATTGGTTCCAGCAACCGTCTTGATGATCGGTCTCGGATACCCAGGCGAAACCTCAGCAAACGAAACCACAAAGTGGACTTTCTGGGTGCTTTCAATGATTCCGTTCCTTTACATCTTGTTCACACTTAACGGTGAGCTCAAGGCTGCTAAGGCTCGTGAAACCGGAGCCGTCTCCACATCAATCAACAACGCGACGAAGATTCTTCTCGTCACATGGTTGGTCTACCCAATTTCATACTTGATCCCAGTTGTCTTCGAAAAAAGTGATGGCACTGAAGCAGGTCGTCAAGTTGTATACACAATTGCTGACATCACAGCCAAGGCTCTTTACGGCTTGATGATCCTCAACATTGCAAAGGCACGCTCAGGCGACAGCCACTAAGTAGTTACGTCACGCAGTGACACAAATGGTGTCTGGGTCGCAATTTGCGGCTCAGGCACCATTTTTTATTTCAGCACCATTTTTTGAAGGAACCCTACCGAGGGTGAAAAGTCTGGTTAACTAAGACTATGAAATCTCTTCAGCGATTTATCGCGCCAATAGTTGTTGTCGGAGCGACGCTCGCAGTTTTCATTGCAAGCGTCGCTCGACTCTAATTCAACTTTGGACTTACTTGTACTTCGTATTTGTTACTTAACGACTATTTGTCGTCCGACAAATTGTCAATTCCGTTTCCAATCGACATAAATGTCGGTGCCCAAAGGCCGATGAAGATTCCGAAACGCTCGCCTGATGCGCCTGCTTCTCCACCGTCTGTTCCACCTTGGGTGAACCAGATGACGATGCTTGCAATTACTGACAAGAATCCCAGTGCGTACGAAAGATTTGCGCTGTATCCCAATGATTTCAGTTTCCTGAGCATGTTGATTGCCTTTCAATATTGATAGGTGTTTAGCAGCGTAATTACTGCTAAATCACAGTAACACTTATGCTTTACAAGCATGAACACCGTATGGGTTTTTGGCGATCAGCTCAATCGCAACATTGGTGCACTAAAAGCAGCACAGCCCAACACACACCGTGTCCTCATCATTGAGTCGTCGGGCAAAATCGCATCTCGCCCATGGCACATTCAGCGTGCCCACTTCCTCGTCACTTCCATGCGCCGATTTGCGCTCGCTCTCGAACAAGAGGGCTTCCAAGTTGACTATCGCAAAAGCCCCACCATGCACCAGGGCGTTACCGACCACATTGCAGAGTTCTCACCCACTCATATAGATGTCACCGAGCCAAACAGTTACAGCGCTCGTCAACTTGTCTCATCACTAGGCATCCAAACCACTGCATCTAACCAATTTCTCTGTCATCCCACCGACTTTGCCAAGTTTGCCGAAGGCAAGAAGTCGATGAAGATGGAAGATTTCTATCGCTGGCAACGTAAGCGATATGAATACCTCATGGAGGGCGACAAACGTGATCAACCCGTCGGCGGCCAATGGAACTTTGACGAAGACAACCGCCTCCCTCCACCAAAAACTGGTCACGATCGTTGGCCGGTACCTCATGTGCACACACTCGACGACGTCGATCAACAAGTGCTCAACGATTTACCTAAGACCGTGTGGGGTGCAAAGCCCACTGGCTTGTGGGCCACCACTCGCGAAGATGCACTTGCTCGCTTGCACTACTTCGTCAACGAAATCTTGCCAACATTCGGCGAGCACGAAGATGCGATGCTCGAATCCAATTGGCATCTTGCTCACTCCCTTCTCTCGCCCTATCTCAACAACGGTTTATTGCTTCCCAACGAAGTGCTCGATGCTGCTGCCCAAGCGTTTTCCGATGGAAAAATTCCAATCAATAGCGCCGAAGGTTTCATTCGTCAGATTCTTGGCTGGCGCGAATACATCTGGAATTGCTATTGGCGTTGGATGCCCGACTATGCGCAACTCAATCATTTGCAAGCGCACCGACCATTGCCTCCGCTGTTCACAAACCCAAAAAAGACGCAGATGAAATGCATGGGCACTGTGCTCAATGGTGTCAACGAGCATTCATATTCACATCACATCGAAAGGCTGATGGTGCTCGGCAACTTTGCCCTCATCACGGGCACCAATCCCCAACAGTTCACCGAGTGGATGTGGAATAGTTTCATCGACGCTGCCGAATGGGTCATGGTGCCCAACGTGATCGGTATGTCGCTCTATGCCGATGGCGGAATGTTGGCAACCAAGCCTTATGCCAGCGGTGGTGCCTACATCGACCGCATGAGCAACCACTGCAAAGGCTGCCATTACGACCGCAAAAAGCGCACGGGTGACGATGCCTGCCCATTCACGGTGTTGTATTGGGATTTCATGATGCGCCACCAAGAAACCTTTGTAAAGAACCCGCGCATCGCTCGCCAGGTGCGCGCAGCGCAACAACTTTCCGACATAGACGCAGTGCAACAAACAGCGCAATCAATCTTGCAACGCCTTGACGCCGGCCAGGCCTAGTTACTCGGCCTTCGCACCGTCAGTTTGCACGTTGCTCATTGCATATTCGCTGAAATAATTGCCATGCGTTCTGGCCAACATGGCCTCTGATTGCGAAGTCAGTCTCACCACCTCAACATCTTGTGGTTCCGCATTTTGTCTATCCAATTCTGCCAAACGATCTAATGACGGCCAAAAATCTTCATCACAAAAACGGTCGATACCGATCAGCTTTCCTGTTGAACGACGAAATTGAACAATCACAATCATGATTTCACCTTACCTTTCTCTCTATTTCGATTACCAGCGAATTAATAGTGATGAGTCCCTGAAACAATTCCGCTGTGTCATTTAAAACTCCAACTTCACTTATTTCAATTCTCCGTCCAAGTTCAACAAGGTTTCTATACGAGATCAGCAGCAGGTTACGCACAACAGGGCTATACGTGTCAACTACTGGCTCTCCGCCGTATCGCACGTCTCTACTGACTAAGCGTGCAAGAGATTCCATTGATCTCGCCCATTCATGCTGCAAAGGAGTCCGAATCTGAATCTCGCCTAAATAGAGACCCTGGCGAATCTCTACGTGAACAGCGCGATATCCGAAACTTGGAAATTCTCTTCGATCAATAATCTTGACCGTACAATCTCCAAATAGCGCCACAGAGCGTAAAACTGAGTCGTTTTGCAGGATCAATCCATCATTGACGACAATTCGTGCGCCAACGACATCCCTCAAACTGCTCAGTCGAAGCGTCGTACGCATGAGTTTTGCTCTGATGGTTTCAAGATTCTTCAACCTCAAACTCACGCCGAAATTATCATTGCCAAATTCAAGGATCAACCTATTGGATATTTCATTACCCAATTCAGCCCATTGAGAACGGAGATAGCTAAATACCGACTGATCTACATCATTAAGATCACCAGACTTAATTGCCTCACCAAGACGGTCGATCCGGGCTCGGGATAACTCCATGCACGGATGTGTGCATGACCAGGACTCCTAGTGCAGAGATTTTTTATGCCTCTTAAAGGCTTGACACTCAGAGCACGGCTTGTGTAACACTGCGCCCCATGCCACCAACCGAATCCCCAACAAATTTCCTCAGATCTGGACCACTTGACGGCCCTGCCCCGCACACATCGGGTCAACCCATCAACCCGAAAGGTTTTATCTATGAATGCCGCCAACAATCTCGCCCTCGCTCCCAGGGGTACAACCGTGGTTAACCACGACAGTCACGCAATGAACGAACCAGCCACTAAGCAGGATCTGCGCAACCAAGGGATTCTGATTGACTCAGAATTTGTCAAAGTCGACAGCCGGTTCGCCAACGTCGATAACCAAATCACCAACCTCAGAACAGACATGAACGCCGGATTCACCAATCTTCGCACCGACATGAACGCCGGATTCGACAAAGTCGAGGGTCAATTTGTCAACCTGCGAACCGATATGGACTCACAATACATAAAACTCCGTGCCGAAATGTCAGAACAATTCAGCAAGGTCTTCACGATGTTTGGCACCATGCAGGTCGAGCAGAATAAAACACTCTTCAAGCTTGGAGCATTTCTGATTACGACCATGATTGCGATACTCGGCCTTGACCGTTGGTGGCTCTAAGCGACACGCCAGCGATGTGCAGAGCTAGTCGCCGGGCGCGTTCAGCACCCGACGACCACACTTAAGCCGCAGTTGCCAGGGTTGTGAGACCCCGGCTGCTGCAAGCCATACTTGAGCATGAGTCGCAATATCGTTGGCATCCTCGGTACCGCCATCGTCGCCGTCTACATCTTCGGTTCTGGTCGCTTGGTGACCACAGATCAACAGTGGTATCGCACGCTCCCAAAACCTTCGTGGCAACCACCCAGCTTCGTGATCGGTCTCATTTGGCCTTACAACTTTGCACTGCTCATCGCTGCAACCTGGATCGTTGCCAGCCGCCTCTCGAGCACTCACCAGCTGGTCTGGTTGATCTCTCTCGCACTGAGTGTGGTGGCCGCGCTCTCGTGGGCATTGTTGTTTTTCAAGC
>JBIKID010000019.1:0-21756 GCA_044361815.1 Ilumatobacteraceae bacterium
GACTCAGCAGCATTGGAACAGGAGTTCTTGGCGAGATATTCCCCATTCGCATTGCCATAGCAATTGTTGCGGGAATTTCGGGACTGTGTTCGCTCTCGTACTTGCTAGGAACGATTGGTCTTAGAAAGCGTCTGCGCAGCGAGATGCAGCAGCAATCAAACTAGATGCACGCGTATCTGTGAAGAGATACGAACCCATCCGATTCATCACATAACTAAATGCAAGATTTCGCACAGGGTCCCCAAAGCTGATTGATCCACCAGCACCCGAGTGACCAAATGATTGTGGTCCACTCAGTGGCATGAGTGCAGTTGGTGTCATGTACCCCATACCAAAATTGATTTGACGCATCAGACATAAATCGATCTCGTCAGGTCGAGTAATTGGTGCACTTGCGCGTTGCATCATTGTTTCGGAAATCAAACGGACTTTGCCATAGGCCCCATCAACTTCGCCGATTGTTGCGGCATACATGCGTGCAAGAGAAGGCGCATTGCTGATGCCATTAGCGCCGGGTATCTCGGCGGCGTGCATGTCGCGTCGGTTGAACCCACCTTTCACGGTAAATGCCCCATTGAGTGTGAGGGCTTTACCAAGCGCGGTGTCAGGACCAAACGGAACCACCGGTGCAGGCTGCCTATCAATTTGGATTTCCGGCCAGACTTTTGTCCAAC
Source organism: Ilumatobacteraceae bacterium (assembly GCA_044361815.1). GTDB lineage: Bacteria > Actinomycetota > Acidimicrobiia > Acidimicrobiales > Ilumatobacteraceae > UBA3006. The sequence continues at coordinate 675 of JBIKID010000019.1, forward strand.
CATTTTTCAGTGGCGAGACTCGGTGCTCGAGATGCTCTGGCAAGCCAACATAGATTTCGATGCCAAGTGGATTAGCAATTTCTTCTTCAATAAATCGACCAATGTTGCGACCATCCACTCTGCGCACAAGCTCTCCTGCCAACCAGCCAAATGTGATGGCATGATAGCCGTGGGTCGACCCAACAGGAAAAATTGGTGCTGTATCGGCAAGGCGTTGCGTGATTGTGTTCCAGTCCAAAGCATCTTCGAATGCAATGGTTCCATCGATCGTGTAGAGACCAGCTTGATGCGAAAGCAATTGCGCCACCGTGATCTTCTCTTTGCCTTTTGCAGCAAACTCTGGCCAATACAACGCCACCGGTTCGTCATAACTCAAGAGCCCACGCTCCACACAAATGGCTACCGCAGTTGCAACAACACCTTTAGTGGTACTGAACACAAGTTGCAATGTGTCGCGTGCGTACGGAATCGTCGCGGTGTTTTCAAAAAATCCACCAATTAAGTCGACTACTGGTTGACCATGGTGAATTATGCACAGGCCGGCACCAATATCTTCTTTGGTTTCAATATTCGTCACAAACTGATCATGCACCGCTTCCCAACCGGGGGCGACAAATCCAGAGACGAGTTCAGACATCAGATTTTAATTTTCGTCGACTTAAATTTCGTCCATCAATGTGCGCAACAATTCAACTTGTTGCACTGCATCTGGCCCGATTGGATTTACAGAAATAACTGTGACTCCTGCTTCCTTAAATGCCGAAAGGCGTTCCTTGATAAAACTCTTCGGGCCTACAAGATGCGAATTGAGCAACCAGTCAGATGGAACTTTTGCTGCAGCTTCTTGCTTCTTGCCGTCCAAGTACAAATCCTGAATCTCGACAGCTTCCTTTTCATAGCCATACGACTTGCAAATGTCGTTATAAAAGTTTTTGCCGCGGGCACCCATGCCACCCACATAAAGAGCAGTTGATGGTCGTGCGAAGTCCAAAACTTTTTGCTGATCTTCACCAGTCAGCGACTCGTCAATTGCGAGCATGCCGCCTGCCGAGATGTCCATGCGACCACGCGATGGGTCGCGTTTTGCGCTGCCGGCCTTGAGCGCATCGCCCCAAACGTTCTTGAACTTTTCTGGATAGAAAAATATTGGCATCCAACCGTCAGCAATCTCTGCAGTCGCTTCAACACTCTTGCCCATCAGTGATGCCCACCAAATTGGAATCTCGTTGCGAACTGGATGATTGATCAATTTGAGCGCCTTGCCCAACCCGGTGCCCTGTCCCTGAGGAAGCGGAACTTCTACGGTCTTGCCTTGATACGACAAAGGCTTTTCACGCTTCCATACTTCGCGACAGATGTCGATGTATTCCTTGGTGCGCTGTAACGGTTTCCCATATGGCATTCCATGGAAACCTTCAATCACCTGTGCGCCAGACGCACCAAGACCAAGAACGAATCTTCCGTTGCTCACGTAGTCGCAACCGGCAGCAGTCATTGCAACAAGCGCAGGAGTGCGCGAATACACATTGATAATGCCAGTGCCGATCTGCAACTTGTTGGTGACTGCAGCAAGATAACCAATTTGTGAAATGGCGTCGTACGAATATGCCTCGGCCACCCACACCATGTCGAGACCTACTTTTTCAAGCTCGACAACCTGCTTGGCCGACGACTGAAAGTCGGAAATGTAATTGATCATCATCGAAAGTTTCATGATGATGACACTAGATGAGGCTTAGTTGACTTTGCGAGTTCGACCTTCCCAGTACGGGGCGCGCAAGTCCTTCTTTAGAATTTTGCCGCTTGGGTTACGAGGAAGAGCATCGATCCAAGAGACAGACTTGGGGCACTTAAACCCAGCCAGACGTTCCTTGGCGAATGCGACGATCTCATCTTCGGTGACCGGCACATCGGCCTTGCGCACCACGATTGCCATTGGCACTTCGCCCCACTTTTCATCGGGCACACCAATGACCGCCACGTCGGCAATTGCCGGGTGAGCCATAAGCGCATTTTCCACTTCGGCAGGATAAACATTTTCGCCGCCAGAGACGATCATGTCTTTGACTCGATCGTAAATGTAGACGTAGCCGTCTTCATCTTGATATGCGGCGTCACCAGTTTTAAACCAACCTTCTGGGTTGATCGACTTGGCAGTTTCTTCAGGCATGTTCCAGTAGCCCAACATGACTTGGCCACCCTTCACCCAAATTTCACCCACTTCACCAACGGGAACGTCGTTACCGGTTTCGGAATCAACGACGCGTAGTTCCATACCTGGCACAATCTTTCCGCACGATCGCAACAACTTTTTCTTTGGCCCATCAAGATCGTGATCTTCCGGCATGAGAATTGTGGTTGCTCCCGTGGTTTCGGTAAGGCCATACACCTGCATGAAGTTGGTCTTGAATGTTTTGATCGACGCAGCAAGTACTTCTTCCGAGATCGGCGAAGCACCGTAGGCAATCAATTCGAGGCTCGAGTAGTCGGCCTTGTCTACATCTGGCACCATCAACATGAACTGCAAGAGCACCGGCACCAAAAACCCGTGCGTGATGCGATGCTTGCCGATAAGCGTCACTATTTCGGCTGGGTTCACATCGCGAATGATGATTGACTTGCAGCCAAGCGCCATACCCGCAGTTGCCCAACCGCCGCCACCAATGTGAAAGAGCGGCATTGCAACAAGGTTGACCGTACGGTCGGTGAACTTCCAGATTTCTGCAGCAAATGGAATGAGTGCAAAAAAGTTTTTGTTGGTGAGCATGACACCTTTTGGCCGACCCGTTGTGCCGCTTGAGTACAACTGAAATGCCACATCACCAGGTGCCGACTCGACGCCGGGATCGGTTGCATCGCCGCTTGCCGAGAAATCGGCAAACGATGGATATTTGCTGTGACCGCCAATGACAACGATTGTCTTGACGTTGGGAAGATCGCCAGCAATTGCATCAAGCACCGGAACAAAGTCAGGACCAACAATGAGTACCTTGGCGGCCGAGTCATTGGCAATGAACGCCACCTCTGGTGGTGCAAGTCGCCAGTTGATATCCACGCTGACGGCGTTGAGCAAACCGCACGCATAAAAAACTTCGAAGTGATCGATGCCGTTCTTGTCTAGAAATGCAACACGGTCTTGTGGGCCAACGCCCGCCAACTTCAATGCGTTTGCCACCTTGCAAGAGCGCTCGTACAACTGCCCCCACGTTTGGGTTTTGTCGCCTTGCACAAGGGCGACTTTGGTGGGCTGTGTTGCTGCGTGAGAGCGGACGATGCCTGCGATGTTGTTGATCTCAATTGTCATGGCCAAAAACTAGCAATTTTGCCGACATCCTTCAAGAGAGCTATTGACCATATATTGTTGGGCAAAGAAAAGTAGGCCCGTGACAACCCCATCAACACACCCTTCGTCTGAAGGCGTTCAACTTGCGGTCTATGACTACGCATCGACGTCACAGAAGCAACCAGTACTACTTTCGCATGCGACCGGATTTCATGGCCGAGTATTTGACCCTGTTGCCGAGCACTTGCACGCTTCACATCACTGCTACTCATTCGATTATCGCGGACATGGTGACTCGAGTTTGCCTCAAGATTGGAAAGCGAACTGGAGTGGTTACGGAGATGATGCGCTTGCAGTTTCACGCGTGATTACGGCTGCGCATACAGCTACGCCGATCATTGGCGCTGGACACTCGATGGGTGGAGCAGCACTTGTAATGGCCGCTCTTCGTGCGCCAGAACTTTTTCGCGCGCTGGTTCTCTATGAGCCAATCATCTTTCCGCCCCAAGTACGAGTTGGCATGAATGAAACGGGAGTCCCTAGCCCACTCGCTGAAGGAGCACGCCGGCGGCGAAGTACGTTTACCTCGTTTGACGAGGCGATCGCCAACTACTCATCAAAGCCTCCTCTTAATGTGATGCACCCCGATGCGTTGCGCGCGTATGTGCTGCATGGTTTTCGCGCTGAGCACGATGGCATCTCAATCAGGTGCTCACCCGAACATGAGGCGCGCACCTATGAAATGGGTGCGATTCACGAAACCTGGAATGACCTGCCCAAACTGCAGGTGCCCGTGTGGCTAGTTTCGGGAGAAGTGATTCCTCACACCCCAAGCGCAATTGCCGCCCTCATCGCCAATGAAGTACCTGGCTCAACACTGGTGCAATGGAGCGACCTCGGACACTTTGGGCCGATGCAGGATCCGCAACGATTTGCACAACTCATCACACAAGTAGATGCAGCTACACAGTGACAGAAGAATTTGCACTTCCAGAAACTTTGTCACCATCGGGAACAGGCACCTATCAAAACTGCCCATTGCAATTTCGATTTCAAAATATCCAGAAACTTCCGCAACCACCCGGCGCAGCAGCAGTAAAAGGAAACGTGGTGCATCGCGCTCTCGAGTTGCTTTTCCAACTCGATGCGCCACTTCGCACACATGCCGCAGCTCATGACTTTTTGGCCACTGCTAAATCAGAATTTGAACCCACATACGACATCACTGGCCTCAACTTGACGGCAGCGCAAGCCAGTAAATTTTGGGCAGACTGCACCACTCTCGTCGATAGTTACCTAAGCATGGAAGACCCAACAACTATCGATGCAATAGAGACCGAAATGTGGGTGACTGCCCCGCTTGCCAAAGTTGCGCTGCGCGGCATCATCGATCGCATCGAACGCGACTCAAATGGTGGCATCATCATCAGCGACTACAAGACCGGTAAAGCCCCTCGCGACATTGACGTTGAAGGCAAAATGATGCAATTACAAATGTACGCATACATGTTGCGCGAGATGCGGGGCGAGTTGCCAACATCGCTCCAGTTGCTCTACATCAAAGACGGCATTCGCCACACACGTACACCTACAGAACAATCGATGCGTTTTGTACACACGCGCACGAACGCGCTATTCAACGCAATCGAGAAGTCGTGTGCAACGGCACTCTTCCCCACCAGGAAAAGCGGACTTTGCAACTATTGCAATTTCAAATCTTGGTGTCCAGAATTTGGTGGAGACCCATCCAAAGCAGCAATCGAAGCACCAATTAAATTTCCGAGGCCACCACAATGAACACAGAACCCAACGCACCGCGCCAACTCTTACATTTGCGTATGGATGCCGCAGTCGACAACGCCCTTGAACACATCCGTGACAACAAAATTGTCATCATCATTTTTTCGATCGCTAGCGCAGTCGGCGACTTTGGTTTGCTCTGGCACTTCATCGGCCTCGTGCGCTCAATCGGCAGCATCGACCGACTTCAACAAGCACTCATTTTTTCAATTTTGATTGGACTTGAAAGCCTGATCCTCAACCAGGGCATCAAGCGCCTCTTTAGACGCTCTCGCCCAACCGAAAAAGGCGACACACGGTTTGCTCTGCGTAAGCCGCGCACCTCAAGTTTCCCCAGTGGGCACTCATCATCTGCTTTTTTCTCTGCACTCGTACTCACATATTTTACGGCATGGCCGTGGTGGCTGTTGTTCTATACGTTTGCACTCATCATCACCACAAGTCGCGTTGGCGTGCGCATACATCACGCAAGTGATGTCATCGCGGGCGCATTTGTGGGCACACTTATGGGCGTTGTCGGATTACTGGTGTTGCGCCACTACGGCGTCTAGAAGTTTTTGCTATTTACGCTTCGCTTGAAGAAGCAGCGTTTGCAGTCAGCAACAATCGAACATCGAGCAACAAGTCAGATACTTCGATGGTTGATACCAATTCGCGGTGCAGCATTTCGGCCAGTGCCTTGTCGATGACGGTGAGGGCTTCGGTGATAACTGCAGTTTCGCGTGAATCGGTCATGGCATGACCATACCTGATCGGTGTCACAAAATCGTGACACTGTGCGTAACATCACAGGCATGGAACTTGCTGGAAAAATAACTGTTGTGACTGGTGCTGCCGGCGGAATCGGCATGGCTCTGGCAGAACGATTCCACAAGGAAGGTGCCACCGTTGTGCTTGCAGACCGTGACCAAACACCATTGGATGTAATTGTGTCACGACTAAATGCGATACGTCCCAATTCTGCACTTGCCGTGGCTGGAGATCTTGGAACCGAGGCCGCAAATGCCAAACTGATTTCTGCTGCCGAAAAAACATTTGGTCCCATTGATCTATTTTTTGCAAACGCAGGCGTCGGATCGGGCACCGATCTCACCACTGAAGAAGATGTTTGGAATACGGCATTCGATATCAATGTCAACGCGCATCGTTGGGCAGCAAAGTATCTAGTTCCGGGTTGGCTTGCTCGTGGAGAAGGGTATTTTTGCAGTACTGCGTCTGCTGCTGGATTGCTCTCGCAGATTGGTTCAGCCCCCTATTCCGTCACCAAACATGCCGCACGCGCATTTGCCGAATGGCTCTCGATCACTTACGGCAAGCGCGGCATTCGCGTAAGTTGCTTGTGTCCACAAGGCGTCAACACCAACATGCTCAAGGGTGGCGACAACCCATCAGGTGGTGAAACCACCAATGTCGTGCGCGTTGCTGGCGTCGTGCTCGAGCCAGCTGACGTGGCTCAAGTGGTCGTCGACTGCATCCGAGCAGAAACATTCTTGATACTTCCCCATCCCGAAGTTGCACAGTATGCAACTCTGAAGGCTTCGGAAAACGAGCGTTGGCTCGCAGGAATGCGCAAACTACAAATGCGCGTATTCGGCGTTTAGTTTTTGAATTCGGGAATCAATGTGGCGAGTTCGCGCCACTCGGCACTTGGCAGCGAAACAAAATCTTCGGTCAATACCTGAACACAAACATGTGACGCACCGGCGTCATAGTGCTCTTGAATACGTTTGCGAATGGTGTCGAGAGTGCCCCATGTGCAAATCGCATCGACCAATCGGTCGCTTTGCACACCATGTTCATTCTTGATGTCTGCTTCGGTAAAACCAGAGCGCAATAAATTGTTGGCGTAGTTGGGCAAACGCGTATAGGTTCCCATGTAGTTGCGCGCAATCGTTCGTGCCTTAGTTGCATCGGTCTCAAAAATCACGGCAATTTCTGGCGCAAGAGTTGGGCCGGTACCCATAATCTCCCGAGCAACTGCAGTGTGATCTGGCGTCGTGAAATATGGATGCGCACCATCACTTCGCTCACCCGCCAGCTTGAGCATCTTTGGCCCAAGGGCCGCAAGAATTCTGTGCGTCGGCATCGTCGGTTGAGCCGCCATAAACATTCCGGAGTCCATCGTGTCGAGGTATTCGACCATGGTCGAATAGGGCTTTTCATAAACCCTTTTATGAATTGCTTTCGCCATGTTGCCATGGCTTGTGCCAATTCCTAAAAGAAAGCGATCAGGGAAAGCTTCGGTCAAGGTTTTTTGTCCAGCCTGCATTGTTGCCGCGCTGCGTGCCTGCATTGATGCAATTCCAGTGCCGACAATAAGTTTTTTTGTTGCACCGAGCAACAAGCCAGCATGCGCAAAAGGCTCGCGTCCTACCGCCTCAGGAATCCACACGGTAGAAAACCCGAGCGACTCAATTTCATTTACTGCTTCAAGCGATTTTGACATCGGTTGCGCATCGAGCGTCCATGTCCATAGACCGAGCCGACCGATATCGAGTGGTTTTGTCATAACAGCCACGATAACTGCACTCTCACCGACCTCTCGCACACATAACGAGCACAATGAAAAATGTTCATAACGGCGCCCTGCGTATTCTCGTTGCCGTTGGTCTCTCCTTGCTTGTGTCATGCAGTAGTGGTGCGACAACGAAAAACGAAGTTTTAATCACGATTCTCAAAGTCATCGATGGCGACACGGTAGACATCGACATCAATGGGAATACAGAGCGTGTGAGACTCATCGGTGTCAACACGCCAGAAACCAAGCACCCGACAAAACCGATCGAATGTTTTGGCCCAGAGGCAAGTGCATACCTCACCCAACTATTACCAAAGGGAACACATGTGCGAATTGAGCGTGACATTGAGGCCCGTGATCGATACGGCCGAATGCTTCTCTATCTGTATCGCGAATCGGACAATCTCTTCATCAATCTCGACCTCGTATCGCACGGATACGGCACACCCATGAGCATCGAGCCAAATACATTTCACCGCAACGATTTCGTACATGCGGCCGCTTTGGCCGAGACCACAAATGAAGGACTTTGGAAGGCATGTCGCTAGTAGCGTTTGGGGTGTGAGCAACAGCCAACAGTCTCTTGTCGAACGACTTGGATACTCTGCTTCATCCAAGTTGGTCATTATCAGTTGCGATGATCTGGGCGCATTTCACGCAGCCAATGTCGGTGTCTATGACGCGTTGCGAAAAGGTGTGGCAACATGCGCATCACTGATGGTGCCGGCGCCTTGGGCTCGACACGCTGTCATGGCTTATGCAGGTGAAGATATCGGAGTGCACCTCACGCTAAACAGCGAGCACGAGATGTACCGCTGGGGTCCAATCACGCGCGCACCTTCCCTGCTCTCGGGAGAAGGCGGTTTTCCTCGAACCATTGACGACCTGTGGGAACACGCCGATTCCACAGAAGTATTGCGAGAGTGTCGCGCACAAATTTCCAGTGCACTCGAATGGGGAATCGACGTCACTCACCTAGCGCCGCACCTCACATCAATCACGTTGCGCCCGGCATTTTTTGACGTATACATGGAACTTGCAGTCGAATACAAGTTGCCTGTGAGACTGCCGTCCACAATCACCGAGCAGCAAGCAGGTTTTCCATTCCGTGCACTCGCCGCCGAAGAAGGCGTCATATTCCCCGACCACTTCGATCACGATTGGCGTGAAGGCAGTCGCGAACGCGTTTTGAATTCGTTGAGCAATCTGCAACCCGGCGTCACCGAGATTCACGTGCAGCCATGTGTTGACACTCCAGAAATTCGTGCACTCGGCAATGCCTCGAGTGGATGGATCGATGACTACGAACTCGTTGTCAATGACTCGTCGCTCAAGCAGGCTTTGGCAGACAGCGGCGCAACGTTGATCGGTTATCGCGAGTTGCGCGACGCAATGCGAAAAATGTAGTTACCTCAACGAATCCCGCGAAACAAATCGCTTTCATATTCGCCTGGCCCCAGTGGTGCAGTACGCACCAAGGATTTTGCCAAAATCCAATCTTCAAATGGGTAGACAGCGCAAAGTTCATCATCACTCAGTCCAAACCAAAACGATTCAGTCTCATCAACTTGCGTTTTGTGCGCACGAAGTGCGCCTGACCTCGCCCACAAAAACTTTCCGATCTCTAGCTTTGTCGTAATTCTTTCGTCTAAGTCGGGTCGACTAAACCAATTTTCGTCATACGGCGACTCGCCGCGCAATCGCAACAACTCTTCATGCACAGCAACAAGACGACGCCTTGACCATGCCGAGTAATACATCTTGATCGGTTGCCATGGCTGGCCATGTTCTGGATACCACTCATCGTCGCCAGCGCGATCAAACGCCAACACACTGATCTCATGCACTTTGATGTGATCTGGGTGCGGATAACCACGTTGATCATCGCCGTAGGTGACGAGTACTTGTGGCTTCTCGCGACGAATAACGGCAACGAGTCGTCCTACCGCTTCATCCATATCGGCCATATGGAAACACGCTGGGTTGTTGTTTGTGGGCGAATCAACCATGCCAGAGTCGCGGTAGCCCAGCATCTCCACGTGATGGAAGCCAATAATTTTTGCAGCAGCATCAAGCTCACTTGGTCGGAGTTGCTCAAGCAACTTTTTTTCGGCCGCAGCATCAAGACCATGAAATGGTTGTCCAACTTCTTTCAATGCCGGATTATTGACATCGCCTTCTTCGCCCCCAGTGCAACACACCAGTACCGTGCGCACACCCTGCGAGTTGTACCACGCCATTGTTGGCGCGCCTTTTGAAGCTTCGTCATCGGGATGGGCATGCACTGTCACAATGCACAGCGGTTCTTTCCCAAAACTCATCTGTACAGGTTAATAGTCGTAATCTAGGGAGATGCAACTGCGACACTTTCGAATCATTTTTGCGCTGACCTGCATCTCATTGTTGAGTGCCTGCTCACGCGACGGACGTGACATGCAAGAACCTTCGGCAGATCAACAAGAATCAATTGCCGTCACAACAACTTCAGGTGCAGAGATAACTCCGGTTGGAGGATTTGCTCTCACACCAACGTGGGCAGAGGGTGCCCAACTTGATGCACGATTCACGTGCTCTGCCGGTGTTTCGCCGGGCCTCACGTTTCAAAATATTGCATCCGACATCGTCACTTTGGCTTTGAGCATCGTTGATGAGACCGCCAATAATTCGGTGCAATGGATTGTGGCCAACATTGAGCCGACGGAAACCGTCCTGGTAGAGGGCTCAGTGCCAACTGGAGCGATTGAGGCAACCAACTCACTGGGCACCATTGGTTTTGCCGCCCCTTGTCCGCCTGCTGGGGAGACCCACACTTATCGCCTGACGGGTTACGGGCTTTCGCAGCAATTAGACCTCGAAAACGGTGTCGATAGCGCAACGCTCATTCAAGCCATCGAGCTCGCAGCACTGGACACGCAGTCAAGTTCGTTCATCGTCACTTCGAACTAACCACCAATCTGAATCCGTGCGATCCACTTCGCACTATGGGCTGATTTGCCCCTCTCGACCTGTAAAGATATGGAGATTGACCGTTCGATAGCTTCCCTCCCCATTGGGGTATTTGAGACCGATATCAATGGTCGTCTCACCAGTGCCAACGATGCTTTTCGCGTGCTCGCCCTCGGTGGTGGAAGCATCACTCAAGGTGCCGCTCCTTGGGTCAACGCGCAACCTGCCGAGCGATCACTTGCCGAAGCAGCGTGGCAGCGTGCGCGCGAAACAGCGACTCCATTTACATTTGAATTTCGATTGTGGAAGCCAGATGGCGAAGTCATGTGGGTACACGTATCGACACAACCGCAACTTGGCACCAACTCGACAATCACTGGATATGTCGGCACTGCGCATGACGTAACAGATGCAGTTGTCAAGCGAGTACTGAGCGAGCAGCTTGTTGGCTTGCTCGATGTAACAGCAGATGCCGTCTTGGTGTTTGACCAGCATGGTGTGCTGATGTTTTGCAATGACGGAGCGCGCGAACTCATTGGTGTCAACGAACAAACCGGTCTCAACGATGCAGCAGCACAGATGTTCATTCAAGCAATTCGCGACCAAGTGCCGCGCGAAGTCACTACATCATCCACGAGCAATCGCTGGGAAGGCGAACTTGGATTTCGAAGCCCTGATGGAATCATGCGCACTCTTTCGATTGTGTTGCAGATTGTGCGCACCGCAGATGGAGTGATCTCGCACTACTCCGCGATTGCACGCGACATCACCGAGGCAAAACAATTGCAAGATGAACTCACTCGTCAGGCAACACATGATGCAATGACTGGACTACCAAACCGTGTGCTGTTCTTGCGCAAACTCTCTGAAGCCCTTGAGCGCAGCCGCACACTCAAGCGTGGTGTCACCGTGCTGTTTGTAGATCTCGACAAACTCAAAGATGTCAATGACAACATCGGTCATGGCGTTGGTGATCAACTGCTCAACACCATCGCTAAGCGATTGGTGAGTGCAACTCGCCCATCCGACATTGTCGCCCGCATCGGTGGGGATGAATTTGTGGTGTTGTGCGATGGCCTTGGTGACGAACACGTCGCGATGGATGTTGCTGACCGCGTGCGCCAGGCAATGACAGGCCAAGTCATTTTGCAAGGTATTGAGATATTCACGAGCGCGTCAATTGGTATTGCAATGGCAACACCAGCGTTGTTGAGCGAAGAGTCACCAAATGATGCGGCTGTCACATTGCTACGCAATGCAGATACGGCGATGTACCGTGCAAAACAGCGTGGACGAGGTCGATGCGAAATGTTTAGTGAAGAAATGCGCAAGACCGATCGTGATCGTGCTGCACTTTCATCCGAGCTCGAACGAGCCCTTGCCACCAATCAGCTTTTTGTTGTGCATCAACCAGTCGTTTCCACACACACGGGTCGCGTTGCTGGGACTGAAGGTTTATTGCGCTGGAACCATCCCGAGCGTGGAGTGCTCACGCCTCCGGTGTTTCTCGAAATGGCAGAAGAGTCTGGTGCCATCGGACCAATTGGCGACTGGGTCATTCGTCAAGCGTGCATTGATGCACGCTCGTGGATGGATGCAAACATTGTGGACGGATCATTTGTCGTGCATGTCAATGTGTCGGCACGTCAACTCAGCGACTCTGGCTTTGTAGAGCGCGTGATGGGTTCGCTCAGGGACACAAAACTTGAACCGCTTCATCTTGCGCTCGAGATAAATGAAACCACCATGCTCAACGACAACCCTGCGATTATGCGCACGCTTACCGCGCTAAAGCGACTTGGCGTCAAACTCGCAATCGACGACTTCGGCACTGGGTACTCATCACTTGCACATCTTCGAGATTTCCCAGCAGACTTCCTCAAACTAGATGGAACACTCGTGCGCGACATCGGTTTGCAGGGGTCAGACGATCCGATCGTTCGTTCGATTATCCAGTTGGCTCACTCACTCAATATGTCAGTGATTGCCGAATGGGTAACAACAGATGATCAAACCCAACGACTGCGACTGTTGGGCTGCGACTTCGTGCAGGGCAACCGAATCGGCGAACCTGTTGTCGCTTCGGAGTTTGCTCCACTCGTACAATCTCGTTCAACAAATCGTTAAGAATCAAGTTATTTCATGACTGCACAGCGCGAACTCAAATTTGGGTGGTTGTCCCCCGTCATCGGTAACCAATGGAGCAACCATCAGCCAATCGTCATGTTTCAAGAACGCAATATCCTGCCGACTGCCTTGCAACATTTTGATTCGCTTTGGATCGCTGATCACTTTTATGGATTCGATAAAAAAACGGATCCTTTCATGGAGGCATGGACAACACTGACGTGGCTTGCTGCCAAGTTTCCCAATGTTTTGTTGTGCCACCACGTGCTTGGGCAGGGATATCGCAACCCTGCTCTCACAGCAAAAATGGCAGCAACATTGCAAATGTTGTCCGGCAACAGGTTCATCCTTGGCATCGGTGCCGGTTGGCGTGACGATGAATACAAGGCTTACGGCTATGAATTTCCGCGGCCGGCTGTTCGTTTTGCAGAGTTAGAAGAATTGATCCAAATCTGTCGGTTGATGTGGACACAAGATGCTCCAACATTCACTGGAAAACACTTTCACATCACCGAGGCAGCAGCGCCACCGAAGCCCGAAGTGGTTCCACCTGTGTGCATCGGTGCGTACGGAGAACAAATTGGTTTGCCAATGGTTGGAAGATTGGCAGACATGTGGAATGCATCAACGCAAGGCAGCGTGGAGCGATGGCTTGTCAAGCGTGACATTGTGCGATCCGCCGCAGAAAAATCTGGACGCGATCCGAGCGACATCCAGATCTCGCTCACAGTTGAAAAGCCACTTCCAAACACCGATGAGGAGTCAGAGATTCTTCGGACACAATTGCAAGTTATGCAAGACCACGGAGTCGAACATTTTGTAATGGATTTCGGTCACCCACAATCAACAGAGCCAGTTATGCGCTTTGTGGAACAAGTGATGCAGCCAATGAAGACTGCGAACAAATAGCTAACCTGCTGGCTCGATGGCTGGTCGTGGACCACTGCCATTAAAAAATGCAAGCAGAGGCGCAGCATCCTGAGCCAATTGCAAAACAGAATTACCATTGATGGTGTCACCGTAGACGGCAAGTGGAAATGAAGCAATATTTCCTCCGGCCGCAGGTCGCATCTTTTTTGCAAACTCAATCAGATTGAGTTGCTCGTCCACGATGATCGCACCCAAACCACCGTCCATTACTTTTCCAACCGAAAATGGATTACCCACAATGCCTTTGGCGGCACTTTTTGCAAGCGCCTCAACAAAGGAGCGTTGTCGTGCAGTACGCCCGATATCCGATGAGCCGTCTATCTGCCACTCGCCGTCGACCTTTTGCTCAAAGAACCGACTTCTGGCAAAAGCGAGTGCTTCAACCCCATCCAAGTTTGAGCAGCCTGCTTTCATAAACAGACCCGTGTGTTTATCGCGCGAGGGATAGTCGACACACACCGACACCCCTCCAACGGAATCGACAATTTTTTTGAAACCTTGAAAATCTATTTCGACATAATGATGTATTGGCACTCCGAGTGCGATCTGCACGGTGCGCACAAGCACATCAGTGCCGGCTTGATAGGCCGTATTGATGCGTTGGTTATCCTCACCACCACCAATTACAACCCATAAGTCGCGAGGCACAGATAGCAATGAGACCGAACCAGATTTTTTCTCGTAGTGCATCACCATCAACGTGTCACTGCGCTGACCACCAATTTCTCCCTCTGCACCTACGGCGTTGAAGTCTGGATCAGTTGGGTCTGCGCCGGCTCGAGAGTCAGAACCAACCAGCAAATAGTTTTCAAACAGTGGGTCAGGAGGCGAAAGTGCACTAGTTGCAGTTGTCTCACGCTGAATGCCATCAAGTTGGGCATGCACATTTCGCACAATTCCAAAAGATCCAGTAACTGCAGTCACAAGCGCTGTGATGGCTGTAATCAATAACCGTGTCGAACGCTTGCCACGAGTTCGAGTTTCAGGACGATGTACCACCACGGTTAGACGGTAGTCGTTCTTGACGAACGAGCATGATCACTGCGCTCGTAGGTGCACTACATCCCCGGTGTCAATCTGATGAGTTGTTCCCATGTCATCAACAACTTCAAGACGACCGTCCATGAGCACACTTGTAGCGCGACCAGTAATCACTTGCTTGGCCAGGTCTACGCGTACTTCTTGACCAAGCGTCATCAGATGTTGCACATACTTTGTGTGCAGTTGCGCTGGTTCAAGGGCCTCGAGAACATCGATGTGCCCCAACATTGCTTGCAGCAAATCGGTTGGTGTTGTTTGCGCACTGCGAGACGCACTGTTGAGCGAAACTGCGTCTGGTGGCGCCCACCCGACATTGATGCCGATACCAACGACAACAAAATCAGCTGCACCTTGCGCCAAAATACCAGAAACTTTTTTGTTGTCGATCAATAAATCATTTGGCCATTTCATCTGCGGTTTTATGTTGATCAATTGCTCACTCGCGAGAGCAGCCGCCATTCCCACCATCTGCGTAAATTGATGTGTCGGTCGATCAATCGTGTCTGCAAAACGAAACAAAAGTGAGACAAGCAAATTTGATCCGGGCTCAGCAATCCATGTGCGATCGAGTCTGCCCTTTCCTGCGCTCTGAAATTCGGCCATCAAGACGCTGTGATGTGCGGCACCGCCGTGTGCACTCGCCAGCAGATCAGCGTTGGTGCTGCCCGTTTCAGCGACAACTGAAACCCACCAACCATTGGGCCATGCGCGCACGTTTTCGGGCTGGTTGGGAGACACAAGGTTCATCAGGTAAAGATAGTAAGCCGTGTTGAAAAAAATCCTGATAGCCAATCGAGGCGAAATCGCCGTTCGCGTCATCCGTACCGCCCGAGAAATGGGTATCGCAACGGTTGCCGTATATTCCGAGCTCGATCGCAATGCACTGCATGTGCGTCTTGCCGATGAGGCATATGCCCTCGGTGGCCAAACTGCCGCAGAGAGCTACCTCAACACCGAAGCCATCCTGGATGCCATTCGCAAGAGCGGCGCAGATGGCGTACACCCTGGCTACGGATTCTTTAGCGAAAATGCCGACTTTGCTCAGGCCATCACCGACATGGGCGTGGCGTTCATTGGGCCACCGCCAGCAGCAATCGTTGAAATGGGTGACAAAGTTTCTTCACGCAAAGCCGCTCTTCGTGGTGGCGCACCCATCGTCCCTGGCACCACAGAGTTCACAAAAAGTGCAAAAGAAATCACCGACTTTGGAAACGAGTTTGGTTGGCCAGTAGCAATCAAAGCCGCGTTTGGGGGTGGCGGTCGCGGAATGAAAGTTGTGCAGTCCGCAGACCAAGTGCAAGAAGCAATGGACTCTGCTCAACGCGAGTCAAAAGCATTCTTCGGTCGCGACGAAATTTATGTTGAGCGTTACCTCACATGGCCGCGCCATATTGAAGTTCAGCTCGTCGGTGACAAACACGGCAACGTGGTGTGGGTTTCTACCCGCGACTGCTCGGCACAGCGCCGTCACCAAAAACTGATTGAAGAAGCTCCAGCACCAGGCCTACCCGAAGGCATGGAAGAAGCAATGGGTGCAGCGGCCGTCAAAGCGGCTAAAGCAGTTGGCTATTACAACGCAGGAACAGTCGAGTTCATTTATCAGGACAACGATTTTTTCTTCCTTGAAATGAACACTCGCTTGCAAGTCGAGCACCCTGTCACCGAAGTCATCACAGGTATTGACTTGGTTGAATGGCAGATTCTTGTTGCGTCAGGCGAAAAATTGCCAATGACCCAGAAACAAGTTGCTGCTCGTCGCAATGGACACGGCATTGAAGTGCGCATCAACGCCGAAAATCCAACAGCCGGAAAATTCTTGCCTTCGCCTGGCACGATCACCACTCTCACCACTCCTGACGGTTTCGGCACTCGCTTCGACGGTGGCTACGAAGCTGGCGACACAGTCAGTCAGTACTACGACAACTTGGTAGGCAAATTGATTGTGTGGGGCAAAGATCGCGACACTGCAATCGCCCGCACTATTCGTGCACTCGAAGAAATGGTGATCGTTGGAGTACACACCACCATTCCTGCCGACCTTGCAATCTTGCGTCACCCAGATTTCTCAGCAGTCACTCACTCAACAAAGTGGGTTGAAGAGACGCTCGATTTATCGAAACTCGTTTCCCATGCTGGTGCAGCACCAGCCGCCGACGATCAAGATTTGGTTGAGCGCTCGACCACTGTTGAAGTGAACGGCAAGCGATTTGACGTAAAAATGTGGGTGCCAGAATTTACGGTTGGCACCGCTAAAAAATCAAAGAAGCCAACGCGAGGATCGGGCGGCGCAGGTGGCGGCGCAGCAAGCGGTGCTGTAGAAGCACCAATGCAGGGAACCATTGTCAAAGTGATGGTCGAAGTGGGACAAACCGTTGCCGTTGGCGATGCCGTAGTCGTACTCGAGGCCATGAAAATGGAAAACCAAATCACCGCTGAAAAGGCAGGCAAAATCGCCAAAGTCAATGTGACCGCAGGTGACAAAGTTGGCTCTGGCGATGTGCTCGCCGTTATTGAATAACAAACCAGTAACCACGCCTCTCGCTCGCGCGACTAGTTTGTGAGCGTGACATCTAGCCCTGAATCAGCCGAAAACGGCGACAATCTCGACCCAATCCAAACCTCGAGTGGACTCGCCGCTGAGATGGCTCGACGCCTGGACAACATCGCTGCCCTTCGCGCCCAAGGCACCAACCCATATCCGTATCGGTTTGATCGCACTCACACTCTCGGCGAAATTCGCACGGCACACGGCGCACTTGAGGCAGGTAGTGAAACCACCGAGCACGTCACCATCGCAGGCCGCATCATGCTCAAGCGCGATCAGGGCAAACTCATTTTCTGCACACTTCGCGATCGCACCGGCGACATCCAGTTGTTTGTGTCGAAAGCGATTGTTGGCGACGATGCCTTCGATGCAATCAACAATTTTGATTTAGGCGATTGGGTTGGCGTAAGCGGTTTGGTAATGACAACCCGCAAAGGCGAATTATCCGTCAAAGTCGACACCGCTCAGTTGCTGGCTAAAGCCGTGCGCCCAATGCCAGACAAATGGCACGGCCTGACCGACGTTGACACGCGTTATCGCCAACGCTACGCAGACCTCATCATCAATGAAGAGGCACGTCGCACATTCGAGATCCGTCATGCAACAATTGCGAGTTTCCGCAAGACTCTGCATGACAATCAATTCATTGAAGTAGAGACGCCTGTGTTGCATATGGAAGCCGGCGGTGCTCATGCTCGACCATTCATCACCCATCACAACACGCTCGACATGCAGTTGTTCTTGCGCATCGCACTCGAGTTGCACCTTAAGCGCTTGATCGTTGGCGGCATGGAGCGCGTGTTCGAAATCGGTCGCGTATTCCGCAACGAGGGCATCTCTACGCGCCACAACCCAGAGTTCACCATGATGGAGAGCTATCAGGCGTTTGGTGATTACAACGAAGTGATGGCACTCACAGAGCAACTCATTACCAACGCTGCTCGCGAAGCAACGGGAAGTTCAACAGTGATCATTAATGGTCACGAGTTTGATCTTGCTCAGCCATGGCGCAAGGCGCGCATGATTGATTTGGCCGGTGAAAAAGTTGGCGAAACATTGCACCCTTCAATGGACGTCGATGTTGTTCGCAATATTGCTGCAAAACACAAAATCAAAACCGACACTCACTGGGGATCAGGCCGCATCATCGAAGAGATTTTTGCCGAACTCGCAGAAGGCGAATTGCAAGAACCAACGTTTGTCACCGGACACCCCGTCGAGATCTCGCCTCTTGCCCGAGCCGACCGCAATGACCCGCATCTCACCGAGCGTTTCGAATTGTTCATCGGCGCACGAGAAATTGCCAATGGTTATAGCGAATTAAATGACCCTGTTGAGCAACGCTCACGCTTCGAAGAAGAGCAAAAGGCAAAGGTTGCTGGCGACAATGAGGCCGGCAGCATGGACGAAGATTATTTGCGGGCGCTCGAGTTTGGAATGCCGCCGACTGCAGGTCTTGGAATCGGCATTGATCGCCTTGTCATGTTGTTGGCCGCCGCTGGTTCAATTAAAGATGTGATCTTGTTCCCAACACTGCGCCCAGAGGCAAAATAGTCGTGGCTGCTACTTCTTCTACGCCAACAAGCGCATGGGGCGTTGGCCTTGCAACGATTGCCGCAGATGGCACCACGCTCGACACGTTCTTTCGCCACCTCGGCCTGGGAAACGCCGTGCCAACAGCAACGCCAGCCGAAACTCAGTCAACGACTGATGAGCGCCGCGGCGTTGCCATCGTCCCTGCATCGCTTGTTATCGACACACAGGCAGCGCCAACAAGTGCATCTGATGTCTACCTGCGCTTGCATCTCCTCTCGCACCGTCTCGTTGAGCCACGCACGATCAATCTCGATGGAGCATTTGGATTATTGACCAACGTTGCTTGGACATCTATTGGCCCTGTCGCTATCGACACACTCGAAGACGTTCGCTACAACTTGCTACGCCAAGGTCAGCACCTTGTCGTGCATGGTGTTGACAAGTTTCCTCGCATGACTGATTACGTCGTGCCTTCTGGCGTGCGTATTGCAGATGCCAGCCGCGTACGCCTCGGTGCACACTTGGCAAGTGGCACGACTGTCATGCACGAAGGTTTTTGCAATTTCAATGCCGGCACACTCGGCGCATCAATGGTCGAAGGTCGCATCTCGGCCGGCGTTATTGTCGGCGACGGATCCGACATCGGTGGTGGAGCATCCATCATGGGCACACTCTCTGGTGGCGGCAAAGAAATGGTCACTGTTGGCAAAAAGTGTTTGCTCGGGGCAAATAGCGGGCTCGGCATTTCTCTTGGCGACGAATGCATTATTGAAGCAGGCCTCTACATCACCGCCGGCACGCAAGTGAAGCTGCCAGATGGCACTGTGGTGAAGGCGCGTGAACTTTCTGGAGCGAGTGGCCTGTTGTTTCGCCGCAACAGCCAAAGCGGTGCAGTTGAAGCCGTGCAACGCACCGGCAACTGGGGCGGGCTTAATGCTGCCCTACACAAAAACTAAGCCATGAAGTTTGATGATTTCGCGCAGCTTGTGCGCACTCGAAGGTCGCAGTTAATTGTCGATCAAGAGCGCGACGTCGAGATAGATCTCATCAATCAGTTGTGTTCGATTGCCACATGGGCCCCCAATCATCAACAGACATGGCCGTGGGTGTTTGGAGTGTTTACAGGTGAGTCGCGTCGCGGGCTCAGCAATGCAACGGCCGACGCAATGCAGCGCAACGGTGATACCGACATGAAAGTGACGAAGACACGCACTAAGTATTTGCGCGCGCCAGTCGTTGTTGTTGTCGGTTCCG
The DNA here is from genome assembly GCA_044361815.1 of Ilumatobacteraceae bacterium. GTDB lineage: Bacteria > Actinomycetota > Acidimicrobiia > Acidimicrobiales > Ilumatobacteraceae > UBA3006. The sequence goes on from JBIKID010000019.1 coordinate 20,655, forward strand.
CCCCAGGTGAATCAGCACTTCAGAATGAAGAAAACCGTGATGCTGTAGCAGCAGGCATTCAAAATATGTTGCTTGGTGCGACTGCACTTGGGCTTGCAAGTTTTTGGTCAAGTTGCCCGAAAGGCTGCAACGATGACGTTGCACGCCATTGCGGATTTGCATCAGGAACGCATGTGACTGCGATGTTGTACATCGGTTGGCCAACAAAAACTTTGCCGGCCATTGATCGCCCAGCGCCCGCGATCACCTACTTCGATTCAGTTTGAAAGGCGTTGTCTAGCCATGCAACCACGTCGCGAAAACAGCACTGGGTCTCTGTCGGACCCTGTCGCACGACGTGCACCCTCAAAGCGAACGACTGCCAACACTGTCGCGCTTCTCAAGGCACTCACCCATGAAGCAACGGCAGTTGGTCTAGACAGCATTGCAGCAAGCTCAATTGCCAAACGCGCAGGTCTCACAACTGGAGCAATTTACAATCGTTTTGAAAACAATGATGAGATGCTCGTGGCGTTGTGGGAGCAAGTCGTCGCCCAGAAGTTTGAGGACCATATTCGCCAAACAATTCATTACCTGACAGCTCAGGAAAAAATCAGTACAGATCCAAATCTCATCGCACGACTCGAGCGACCATCATCCACTCTTGCCCTAGCAGCAGAGTTTGTAGTTGTGGCTCAACGCAACGAAGTGGTAGGCGAAGTTGTGATTCCGCAGATCACCCAGTGGCTCCACGATTCTGGACTCAATAAAGATAGATCACCCATTGATTGCGCGGGAGTCGCTCTTGGCGCAAGCATGGCACTTGGTTCAATGTTGCGCTCATTCATCACAACAACGAATCCAAATCTTGGTCTAGTGCTGCGTGGTTTGCGCCAGGCATATCAAACAGCACAACCAACGACTACATCGCCCCCAGTTCCAAAACCACGACCAGTTAAAGCAAGCACAGGCAATGCAGTAAGAGATGAGTTGATTAACGCAACCGCCGAAGTGATGGCCAAAACCGGTTTTACTGGTGCCACCATTTCTCGAATTGCCCGCAAATCCAAACTGACGAGTGGCACGATCTACAACGTTTATGACGACAAAGAAGAACTCATGA
>JBIKID010000020.1:0-21580 GCA_044361815.1 Ilumatobacteraceae bacterium
AGCAATACTTCGGGATAGAACTTCCAGTTCGCTTACTTGTGACAGCGGAAAAATAGAGGCAATCCCACATTGCCCGGGGTTTGTGCATGCGTTTGGAAGCGAAGTCGCCCAATAGCCGGTCCTGTCTGGCTCTACGTTCTCATCTTCGCCATCGGCAAATAAGGCATCAGCTGGGGCGGCTTCCAAATAATTAAAATCTGGATATTGATTGTTGTAATCCACAAAGAAAATTAATCCACCGCCGGGCCCTTTGACACCTACGGCACACAAGGTTGCGCCATCATCGCCGCAGATACTTAATTCTGAAATCTTTACAGAGGATGCTCCAGTTGCTCCAGTTGCTCCAGTTGCTCCAGTTGCTCCAGTTGCTCCAGTTGCTCCAGTTGCTCCAGTTGCTCCAGTTGCTCCAGTTGCTCCAGCCGCACCGGTGTCCCCCTTTGCCCCAGTGTCGCCTTTTCCCCCAGTTGCCCCAGGAATTCCCACCGCTCCTTGCAACCCCATTTGATTCCACGACAGAGACGTCTCAGTTTTCTTGCAAGAACCTTTAGACAAGTAACGCATAACACCTGTTGTCTTATTGGCACAAGCCTTAAGAGTCACATCACTAGCAGCGCTGGCATAAGTGACTGCACCAATTGAAAGTGCAGCACATCCGAATCCGATTGCGAATGATTTGAATGAGAATTTCACGAAATTTCTCCTTTAATTATCTAACGAGCAACAAGTACTAATGGCGCCGTATAGGTGGGTTTTTCAATTTCGACCGTGTCAAACAATGCATAGTTTTGAGCGTGAAGCATCTTTCCGCTCGACGTCAGAAGTTGACAGGGTTCTTCCATGTTGTACCAATAAACGACTCGCTCAGTCCAGGTTATTGCGTTTCCCAGCGGCGAGTACGCCTTAGCTTTGTCCCTATCAACTCGAATTGAGTCCATGTAAATATCTTGGGTGCTTACCGTACTATTTTTGCTTTCGTGGATAAATGGTCGTGTACATAGTGAATCGGAGTAGTACTCAATTGGTCTAGTACCGAATGCCCCTATCTCATATGACGTTTTTACTGCACTCCAAATTCTTTCTCCTATAAGGATGGTGAAAGTCCCAGAGTTAGCACCGAGTACTGGACCAAGATTTTTTCCAGTTGCATCAACTGCATAATAATTTGAACCAGGCGTACCGGTATCACCTTTTGCCCCTGCTGCTCCGGTTGCTCCAGGTAATCCCTGTGGACCCATTTGACTCCACGTCAGAGATGTCTCGGTTTTCTTGCAAGAGCCTTTGGATATATAACGCATCGCTCCATTCGTCTTATTTGCACAGGCCTTAAGAGTTGCGTCGCCAGCAGCGCTGGCGTAAGTGACTGCACCAATTGAAAGTGCTGCGCATCCGAATCCGATAGCGAATGATTTAAATGAAAATTTCATTTAGCGACAATCGTAAAAGGTGCCGTAAATTCGGGAGGAGTTACCTCAGTTACTGCGGACAGCAACGGATTTACCGAACCTGTTTCTGCAAAATAGTTAATGAAGTTGGTCTCTGTTGACGCTGTGCAAGGATAAGAATATGCACCGCTACTGCCGGTTCGAATTTTGGCAAAAACAAGTCTGCTTGAGAGTAAGAATGCGCTGCCCGCCACCTTGTAATATTTTCGATTTAAAGTAGAGTTGCTCGTGCCCCGCATCATCGGTGTCATTGTTGTGTTTACCTCCGCCAAGGGAGTACTACAAGAACTATCCGAATAGTAAGTGCCGGTCAAGAAAAGGCCCCCGATGGAATCCCCGTTAACTTCCCACAACCCTCCATCGTGGAGAAAAACCACCTGAGCACCTGAACTCCAAACACCAAGGGATACCCCTAAGTCACGGCCAGTTGCATCAATCACATGAAAATTCTGGCCGTTGGTGCCTGGTGTTCCGGCGGTACCTGGGAGCCCCTGTGGGCCTATCTCACCCCATGACAGTGAAGTCTCCGTTTTTTTGCATTTACCTTTTGCGATGTAACGCATTGCACCAGTTGTCTTATTGGCGCACGCTTTGATGGTTGCATCACCAGCAGCATTGGCAAATGTGACAGCACCCACTGATACGGCGGTGATTACAACACCGAAAGTGAATGCACCTAGTCGATTCAGCTTCATTTATATCCCCTTTTTAACCCAGGATGAATCTGGGGGTCTTCACTATTGCTCTAAATCTAATCAATGTGTGACCGACCAACTTCTTTGGAACTCTTCAACCGCTAGCTCACCTGACAGTGCACGGGTGTACCGTGCCACCATTGCCCCACTGGACCAGCCTGCGGCTGCTCTCACTGATGTCTCAGACACACCACTCCTAAGTGCTTGCACCGCCCAGCCACGCCGCCAGGCGTGAGCTGAAGGCGCACCCAACCGTTGCAGACACAGCCTGATGGCATTTGTTGTCATACTGAACAACGAACCCTCCGAACGCTTGCCAATGTGCTTGCGTAACGCATGTCGAGCAGATGGGCTTAACGGTGCGATACGTGGCTTACCTGTTTTAGATGTGCGAACAACCAAAAACCCCTCACTGAAATTCACATCCGATACTTCTAGTCGTGCGATTTCGCTTCGGCGTAATCCGCACGACCACAACACCTCTATAAATGCTTTATCCCGCAATGTGGAAGCTGCATTCACAGCCTTCTTGTAGTCGTGTTCTGTTACTGTTTCCTGTGGATGCATGGTTTCTTTTGCTAATGGCACCTGACGCCAAAAATCAAAGAATCCGTAGTCATTTGTGCTTGACCATTTACCTACAGCACGGACAGCTTGTCCACGCTTGCGGCGCCCCACAACCGAGGTTGTGGAAGCAATCCATCTCTTGACGTCGCACAGTGTTGGCTCTGGGTGCTGTGCGAACAGGTCTGTGACTGCTTTTGTGTAATCGATGGCTGTCCGCTCCGCTTTGCCTGAGAGCCGCCAGTCGAGTTGAAACTCACGTAGAAGTGAGATGTCCATATATCTATGTCTCCTTGTGGAAGGAGAGGCTCAACAAGGAGCACACACATCTTTTGGCTAGAGCCAACAAGTTGGTCCGGCCGCACAACTGTGCGGTCGAACTGACGAAGTCAGTAGGCGCTGAGGGACTCGAACCCCCGACCCTCTCCTTGTAAGGGAGATGCTCTAACCAACTGAGCTAAGCGCCCGTAATTACGGATATGACAGTTTATCGCGAGCCTCTCGGCGTCCACTCAGGCTACGAGTTGGCGTGGCGCTTACGGATGTCGAGCAGACTTGCCGAAATTTCTCTAGTCGACGCAACAACAAGCGTCCGTTTATCGTTGTATTCGGTCGTTACATAATCGCGACCGGAGATCTCTGCGATCTGCACGCCTGCCTCTTGGCAAATGAGCGAACTCGCCAGATAGTCCCACACACCGTGGCTATTCATATCAACCCATCCGTCAAGTGAGCCATCGGCAACCAAACAGATATCGAGGGCTGCACCACCAAGAGCACGAAACTGTGCCCAACCTGGCTTGAAACTGGGCAAACCTGAAATACCCACCACTGCTTTCTTGATGTCGGTACATGAAGAAGGCCGAATTGGGTTTCCGTTATGAAAGGCTCCGCCACCGCGAGTTGCCCAATAGCGGTCACGTCCCGAAGCCTGATTGACCACGAGCGATGCTCGCATACCGGTGTTGTCAAGAGCACACAAAGCTGTTGCATACCATGGCACACCACGACTTGCATTTGTTGATCCATCGAGCGGATCCATTACAACCAAGATGTCGTTCTCGCCCCACTCGCCTGTGCGCTGACTTTCTTCCGACAACACAGCACAACCCGCGCCGTGAAGGATTGCAAGTGCAGCATTGTCGCAATCGACATCAACCGAATACTGAGTGTGTCGCAATCCAGACAGTCCCCAATCGGTATTGCTTGCAAGTACGACACTGATCGCATTAGCTACTTCATGTAGAACTGCGAGTATCTCTTCGTTGGAACTTGAACGTGTAAGTCGCATCAGCGATTATCGCTCATCGCGCACAAATGGCGTGCCCAACGCGCGTGGAGCACCAAGCAAATTCCGACTGCCTGGTCGACTCAGCGCTATGAGCGCAATCAACGTGACCAAGTATGGCAACATCTCGAGAAACGCGGAAGGAATAAACGTGATCTGTTCTGCCTGCAAGGTGAATGGCAGTTGCAATGTGAACCCAAACAAAACCGCTCCAAAGATGATGCGCATTGGGCGCCAACCTGCGAATACCACAAGCGCAAGCGCGATCCATCCCAGTCCATTGGTTGTAGCGGCCTGATGCCAGCCCGCGCTTTGTGCCAGCATCAACCACGATCCGCCGAGACCGACAAGCGCGCCACCGATCATCGTGTAACGGATGCGAATTCGTGCAACAGATAGCCCTTGGGCATCAACCGTTGCTGGGTCGTCGCCAGTCGCGCGCAATTCAAGTCCTGGCCGAGTGCTGAAGAGATAGCGCGAAGCAACTACGGCAAAGACAATTGCAAAATACGTGATGATGTCTTGACCAAACACGATTGGGCCAATAACCGGAATATCGGATAGCGGGCCGAATGAGAGCGGCTTGATCACTGTCGTGACTGTTTTGCCCTCTGCAGGTTTGCCCAAATAATTGGCCAGCCCAGTACCAAAAATAACGAGCGCCAAACCAGCAACAATTTGATTTGCGCGAAACACCACCGAAAGCACTGCGTGAATTGATGCCATCATTGCACCGATCAACATGCCAACAACGAGCCCTACCCACACACTCCCCGAAGCATCAGCAGCAAGAAACGAACTAATGGCCGATGTCAACAAAATGCCCTCAATACCGAGGTTAAGCACACCTGATCGCTCGGTAAACAGAGCCCCGAGTGCAGCCAAGATCAATGTCGTTGCTATGGCAATTGCATCACCAGACATCAAGACCCAGATGTTTTCGTTCATGCTGCAACCTTCTTGGTCGACACATCATGAACGCGAACAATATGAATGTGATAGCGACGGAAGGCTTCCCCACCAAGCGCAAACAACAAAATGGCACCCTGAAGCATCACGCCTATATGTATCGGAGTATCTGTTGTTACTTGCAGATTGTTTCCACCAACCCGAAGTCCCGAAAACAAGATGCCGCTCACGATGATCAGTCCGAGATTGTTGCGCGCAAGGGCTGCCACCACGATGCCCGCATAGCCATAACCAAGCGTGATAATACTTGGCTCAATCTTGCCGTAAGGACCGACGATGAGCATTGCGCCAGCCAGGCCCGACAACGCACCAGAGATCAGCATGACCCACATTGTTGTGCGACGCGAATTAATGCCCGCATAATGAGCAGCACGGGGCGAATCAGATATCACATTAATGCGGTAACCAAACTCGGTGCGCTTGACAACCCAATACAACGCCCCCGCAATAATCAATGCAACAAAAAATGTTGGGTACAACCGTGAACTACCGAAGCTGTCAAGCGACGCAGAATCCGCAACCATTCTGCCTTGAGGAAACGAGGTGTTGGGATTGCGAAAGAAACTTCCAGGCGTATAAATCACATGCTTGATGAGACTTGCCCCGATATACGTAAGCAGCAATGTAGAAACAATTTCGCTTGTGCCCAATCTTGATCGGACAAAAGCCGGCACAAATATCCAAGCCGCTCCTGCAAGTGCGCCGCAAAGCAAAACAACGGGAACCATCAGCAGTGTTGGAAGATGATCGCCAAGCGCAATGCCTGCCCACGCACCTCCTATGAGGCCAAGATACAACTGCCCTTCTCCACCGATGTTGTAGAGGTTCATTTGAAAAGCAAATGCCGCGGAGATACCTGTGCAAATGAGCACCGTTGACAGTGCCAACGTGTCTGTGAAGCCTCTAAACGAGGCAAATCCATCTTGGAACATATTTGAATATGTATCAATTGGTGAGTGGCCCGTAGCGAGCAAGAAAAGCGCACCAAAAAACAAAGCTGCAAAAACTGAAACAAGTGGAACGAGCACCGACAACCTACGAGGAGACTCGCCACGCTGCTCAAAGACGACACGAAATGGAATCTGGATCATGACAGACCAGCCATCGCTGCGCCAACTTGTGACAGTTGCGCCGTTTCACCCGGAGTTTCATGCACCACTGCCCCGCGATACAACACGAGCACGCGATCAGACAGCGACAGCACTTCGTCAAGGTCTTCAGAGATCAACAAGATTGCTTGACCAGCACCACGTGCATCATTGAGCAAGCGACGCACGGTTTCGATTGCCCCTACGTCAAGACCACGAGTTGGCGAGCACACAACGAGCAATTTGGTTGCACTGCGGCCACCCGAAAGTTCGCGTGCAAGCAGCACTTTCTGTGCATTTCCACCAGACAGTTTGCGAGCAAGATGATCTGGGCCATTGGCCTTAATTTCAAATTGCTCGATAAGACGCGAAGCTTCAGGTTGAACCGACACTCGATCAACAACAACTTTTCTGTCACGAGTGAGCAACAAGTTGTCAAGTATCGACATTGATGGCACCAAACCCATCCCCAATCGATCTTCTGGAACATAGGCCAAACCGACCTCGCGCGCCTGAATGGGCCCACAATCTGTAGTCATTGCTCCCGAAATACTGACAGATCCGCTTGTCGGCGAAATAAGGCCGGCAATGGTGTCGGCGAGTTCGCGTTGACCATTACCTGCGACACCCGCAATGCCCACCATTTCACCTGCGTGCACATTAAACGATATGTCGGTGAGCACCGCAATGTCGTCGACAGAGAGCGACAAATTGCGAATCTGCAACACCTCATGACCCATCGCATGTGTTGCGCGCTGAGCATTGAGCTCAATATCGCGCCCAACCATGAGTCGTGCAAGCTCCTTGGTGTTTGTAGTGCCCTTGCCAGAAACGTGACCTGTTACTTTGCCATTGCGCAAAACAGTCACGCGGTCGGAGATCTCGACGACTTCACCAAGTTTGTGACTAATAAACACGATTGATTTTCCTGCTGCAGTCATTGCATTAACGTTTTCAAACAACTTTTCAACTTCTGATGGCACCAACACTGCCGTTGGTTCGTCTAACAACAAAATCTCTGCGCCCTGATACAACGCCTTTACAATCTCGACTCGCTGGCGTTGTCCAACCGACAAGTCGCCAACAGTTGCATTTGGATCAATCGGCAGCCCATACGACTCAGCAACTGCTGCAACTTTTTCATTGATATCACGACGGTTCAACTTGAACGGCAAATCACGACTACCCAAAATCACATTTTCTGAAACAGTAAATCTTTCAACCAAACGAAAGTGCTGATGCACCATCGCTATTCCGTGTTGCAAACCTGCACGCGGCGAGGACAAATTGATGCGCTTGCCATTGCGCATGAGATACCCGGCATCGGGTTGATACAGACCACACAACACTGCAGCGAGGGTGCTTTTGCCAGCACCATTTTCGCCCAGCAGCGTGTGAACTTCACCTGTACGCACATCGAAGTCGACAGAGTCGTTGGCAAGTACGCCAGGAAACTTCTTGTCGATTGAATGCGCTGAGAGTGCAGTAGAGGCCGCACCACTGTTGTGGTGCGGCCCCTGTGCAACCTCGTGAGAGGTGTTACTCATGTATTCATCAGCCCTTTGGAGAACCGATTACTCCCTTAACGAAGTAACTCATTCCGAGCAAGTCGAGCAATTCTGGCTTTGCGCCAGCAGCTACAACCTCGACACCGTCTTGGTCCATAACTGGACCCTGGAATGGTGCGAATGAACCATCGATGATTGCTGCAGCCTTGTCGTTGATCAATGCTTGTGTATCGGCATCTACTGATGTACCGAATGAACCAAGCGTGACCATTCCGTCAGCCATCGAACCGTAGTACTCGTCTGATGGACATGTGCCACCAGCAACGGCCTTTGCGGTCTGTACGTAATACGGTCCCCAGTTCCATGTTGGAGCAGTGAGCCATGCGTTTGGAGCAGCTTCAGCAACATCGCTGTTGTAACCGACCCACTTGGCACCTACTGCATCGGCTGCAAGGCCGGTTGCTGTGGTGTCTTGGTGCATTGCAAGCACGTCAGCGCCTGCTGCAAGAAGTGATTCTGCAGATTCTTTTTCAGTATCTGGTCCGAACCATGTCTTTGTCCAAGAAACTTGAACGGTTGCATCTGGGTTAACAGATTGCGCGCCAAGTGTAAACGCGTTGATTCCGCGAATAACTTCTGGAATTGGGAACGCTGCAACATAACCGAGCTTGCCAGTTGGGCTCGCTGCGCCTGCTGCGATACCGCTCAAGTAACGAGCCTCTTCAGCAGCACCGAAGTACGTGCCCAAATTGGCAGGAATGTCACCAAATGTTGCATACTCTCCACCCATTTCTGTGGTGAGGAGGAACTTGGCGCCTGTTGCCCACTGGAAGCAACCCTCTGGGTGCTTCGCGGCAACGCGTGCCATTGGTGTTCCGTAACCAAATGAGGTTGCGAACATCAAGTTGTAACCTTCGGCTGCGAGGCCTTCCATGATGGCTTCAGCTTCGTCGCCTTCTGGAACGTTCTCTACACGCTTGACTTCGATGCCGAGTTCGGATTCGAGTGCAAGGATGCCCTGTTCGTGCTGGTATGTCCAGCCTTTGTCGTCTGGAACACCGATGTAGACGACAGCAACCTTGAGCGCGCTGTAGTCGGCTCCAGCTTCAGTCGTCTCTGTTTCTGCCACTGTTGTGTCTGTGGCTGCATCGCTCCCACCACACGCAAGAAGTCCGAAGACTGCTGCTGTAGCAAGGGCAAAACCCTTAATGTGATTTTTCCTCATCTGTTGTGCTCTCCCCTTTTATGCATAATGCATATGTCGTTGTGTTGCTCCGCGCCAAACGGCACGCACCGACAATAACACGCCAAGCAACTCTGCAATTACGTTGAAACTTGATGAAACCTTTATCCCACTTGGCTTTACAATTCATAAAATTGTGATTAACGAACTAGCCTGAACCATCATGAAGTCGTCTTTGAGTGGCCTGATAGATGAGTCGGTAACGATCATCCGCGAAGTGGCTGCCGAGTTTGAGCGCCCTGTACTGCTGTTTTCTGGCGGCAAAGACTCGGTAGTCATGCTGCATTTAGCAGTGCGAGCCTTTGCTCCCGCGCGAATTCCCTTCCCTGTCATGCATATTGACACTGGCCACAACTTCGATGAAGTCATCGAGTTTCGTGACCGTTGCGTTGCTGACATGGGTGTGCAACTCATCGTTGGCTCGGTGCAGGCCTCAATTGACTCTGGTCGGATTGCCGATGTGACTGGACCGCGCGCAAGTCGCAACCCATTACAAACCGTGACGCTGCTTGATTCGATCGCTGAACATAAATTTGACGCTGTTTTTGGTGGTGCACGTCGCGACGAAGAACGAGCACGTGCAAAAGAGCGCGTGTATTCACATCGCGATTCGTTTGGTCAATGGGATCCCAAAAATCAACGCCCAGAACTTTGGGGTATTTACAACGGTCGCCATCGCCAAGGCGAGCACTTTCGCATCTTCCCAATCTCCAACTGGACCGAACTCGACATTTGGTCGTTTATTGCCGAGTACAACATCGATTTGCCGAGCATTTATTACGCACATCGCCGACCAGTTTTTCGCCGCGACAACATGTGGATGGCAGTGACTTCGTTTTTGCAGCCAGAAGCCAACGAAACCGTGGTCGAAGAAATGGTCCGATTCCGGACTGTTGGCGATGCCACCTGCACCGCAGCAATCGAGTCAGTTGCAAGCACCGTGCAAGACATCATCGCCGAAACATCTGTTGCTCGAGTCACCGAACGTGGTGCGACCCGAGCAGATGACCGAATGTCGGAAGCAGGCATGGAAGATCGCAAACGGACGGGCTATTTCTAATGGAGCGTCTCCGCTTTGCAACTGTTGGGTCGGTAGACGACGGCAAATCAACATTGATTGGTCGATTGTTGTACGACTCGAAGAGCATCTTTGAAGACCAACTCGAGCACATCGAGGCCGTGAGCAAACGTCGTGGCGACGATTATGTCGACTTGTCGTTACTCACTGACGGCCTGCGTGCCGAGCGCGAGCAAGGCATCACGATTGACGTCGCATATCGATACTTTGCGACACCAAAGCGTTCGTTCATTATCGCCGACTGCCCAGGCCATATTCAATACACACGCAACATGATCACAGGTGCTTCAAATGTTGATTTGGCGATTGTGTTGATTGATGCTCGCACTGGCGTAATTGAGCAAACTCGCCGTCATAGTTTGCTTGTGTCTCTTCTTGGTGTGCCCCACTTGGTGATCTGCGTCAACAAAATGGATTTGGTTGATTACGACCAAGCAGTGTTTGACCGCATTCGTGAAGAGTTTGAAGAGTTTGCATCGCGACTCGATTTGCAAGACGTCACATTTTTGCCAATTAGCGCACTCGCAGGAGACAATTGCGTTACTCGCTCTGCCAACATGCCGTGGTTTGAGGGATCAACACTGTTGCATCATCTTGAAAACGTGTACACAGCAAGCGACGACAACCGAATTGATACCCGCTTCCCCGTGCAGTTTGTCATTCGCCCACAGCGCAGCGAGTTTCCTGACTATCGGGGTTTTGCTGGCAGAGTCGCAGGTGGTGTCTTGCACGTTGGCGACGATGTAATGGTCTTACCATCCGGGCTTACAACCAAGATCACAGGAATTGATTCACCTCTCGGCCCAGTAGAAAAGGCAGAACCTGGTGATGCAGTCACCTTGTTGCTTGCTGATGATTTGTCAATCACTCGCGGAGACATGATCTGTCGTCCGAACAACCGTCCGCGTGTGTCACAAGAACTCGAAGCAATGCTCTGCTGGATGGATGATGCATCCCCACTGCAACAGGACAAGATCTACTCGATCAAACACACCACCAATACGGCACGAGCCAAGATCACCAATGTTCTCTATCGTCTCAATATTTCTACTCTGCATCGTGAAGCTGACGTAAACGAATTGAAGATGAACGAAATTGGTCGCGTGACGCTGCACACCACTGCACCAATCATGTTCGACGATTACCACCAAAACCGCTCGACAGGATGTTTTATTATTGTTGACGAAGCGACAGGACAAACCGCAGGCGCAGGCATGTTGCTGTCGCCGCGAACATAAGGTTGAAAGAGTAACTAACCACGAAAGAGGTCGTTATGAACCAGGCAATTTGGCACGAACCAACAGTCGGACGTAACGAAAGATGGGCGGCGCATCATCTGCACGGCATGACCATTTGGCTCACGGGGCTTTCAGGGTCTGGCAAGTCAACGATTGCGCATGCTCTTGCAGACAGACTCACAACTGGTGGTGTCTACAACTATGTCCTCGACGCCGACAACGTGCGTCACGGCCTCAACAGCGATTTAGGTTTCAGCGATCATGAGCGTTGGGAGAATGTGCGTCGTATTGCCGAAGTTGCTCGCCTGTTCGCCGACTCAGGAGCGGTCACTCTCGTCCCGATCATCAGCCCTTTTCGCGATAGTCGCTCACGAGCCCGACGAATCCACGAAGTAGATCACCTGACATTTCTTGAGGTTTATGTTTCAACCGCTGTCGAAGAATGCGAACGCCGTGACCCGAAAGGCTTGTATGCAAAAGTGCGTGCAGGCGAGATGAGAGGCCTCACTGGCGTAGACGCACCGTACGAAGCACCACAGTCGCCAGACCTCACAGTTGGCATCACTGGTGAATCAATTGATGATGCCGTCAATGCTGTGCACCGATTGGTGATCGAACGCATCAATAGTGCACATTGAACGATCAATAAAGAGTAAAATTGTTTCATGGATTTAATGCCGCATCCCACATTGCCGGACTTGATTGCCTACGGACTCGTAGCTCCTCGCATAAAAGTTTTGTATGTACCAACGACGAAGGTGGCCTGCAGCACACTTAAATTGCTCATCTCGCAGGCTGAAGGCTCATATAACGCAGAGGCTGCACAAAAAATAATTACGCCCAACATTTCGCAAGAACAAACCATTCACAACTACCGAGTTCATGGACTCACTCGCCTATTTGACTTGCCGCGCAAGAAGCAATGGGAAGTTATTGAATCCTCGGAGTGGATGCGAGTTGCCGCCCTTCGTGACCCAATCAAGCGCGCATATTCCTCATGGGAGAATCGCGTTTTCTTACACGCTCCCGGCACCCCACAATCAATTATTGACATGTGCGGAGATGTAGTTGTTGATGGCCATGTAGACGTAGCGGCAACATTTAAGAAATTTGCTCGTGCGATACACAACAACAGAGACGCTTTTGCTATCGATGACCACTTCCGGCCCCAATTCAATACGTTGTACGCCAACCAACTCGAGTACCACCACCGCATCTACATCGACCGCCCAGGCGAAATGCAGAAACTCGCCGATGCAATCAACGAACGCGCAGGAACAAGCGTCAAGTTGCAACGCCTCAATAGCGGACTCGGCATTAAATCTGACCAGATATTTGACAAAGAAACAGCCGATCTCATCGCCAGCACCTACCACGAAGACTATGAATGGTTTGGGTTTGAGCGCCATAATTTCAATGCAGCATCAACCTCGCTAGTCCTCAACCCAATTCAACAAGCATTACTCAACAACTTGCGCGAGACCACCGAGCGTCTCACCATACTTTCTCGTGCAGCTTTTCACCGCGTCGGTTTCCGTTATGGACTCTCACAAATACGCAAGTCGCTCTGGATCCGCGTTACCGACCCAAAACGCAAGGGTGACACTCGTTTGCTGCAATGGTAGGTTCACCCATAATGAATAACCAGAAAGCCAAAATTGGCATCGTCACAGTTTCCGATCGTGCATCGGCTGGTGTTTATGAAGATTTGGGCGGCCCAGCAATCAAAGATTTCTTGACACTTCACCTGACCAACGAATGGGTTGCAGTGAGCCGTGTGGTGCCCGACGAAGTCGCCGCAGTCTCGGGCGCACTCATCGAACTCGCCGACACCGAGAACTGCTGCCTTATCGTCACCACGGGTGGCACTGGCCCAGCACTGCGTGACATCACACCCGAGGCTACTGAAGCCGTTTGCACCAAGATGATGCCTGGATTTGGCGAACTCATGCGTCAAGTGAGTTTGCAGGTTGTGCCAACAGCAATTTTGTCGCGACAAACAGCAGGAATCCGAGGCTCGTCGCTCATCGTTAATCTGCCCGGAAAACCGAGCTCGATAACCGAATGCTTGTCTGCTGTTTTGCCAGCAGTTCCCTATTGCGTCGACTTGATTGGTGGAGCGCACCTCGAAGTTGGCGGTGGACTAACAGCCTTTAGGCCAAAGCAAAAGTAGCTATTTACGCTGACTCTTGAATGAGTTGACAATAATCTGGCGTGCCTCGTTTGCCTTTATTGTTTGCATCACTTCAATGGCCGAATTTGAATGATTTTCCCACGGCCTTGTGTCGGCCAGCGTCATTCCCAACGTATGCGTACCAGTCGTTTCAACTCTCACGCTCATGCGTTCAGAAGTAAACAATTCCGGATGAGTAAGTGCAAGCACGGCACATGGATCGTGCAGTGGAGCACCAACTAGCAAAGCATCAGGACCCGTCACCCCAGCAATCTTGGCGGCATAACCCTGGTAGTAGTCAATTAATTCTGCGCAAAACTGGCTTGCATCAGTAGAGATCGCAAGAAGTTCAGCAGCAAACTTTCCAGTGACTGTCAATTGATCTGTTAAATCCAAACCACACATCTTTATTCGCGCACCCGAGTCAAATACTTCTGCAGCAGCCTGAGGATCAAACCAGATGTTGTACTCTGCTGCTGCTGTCACATTGCCATGAGTGATTGATCCACCCATCAGGGAGATACCTGCAATTTTGTCGACAATTGTGCGATCAGTCCGAATAGCTAAAGCGATATTTGTAAGCGGACCTATCGCAACTATCCAAGCGCCTTCAGTGCTCCGACACGTCTCGAGAATAAAATCCACTGCATCACGACTATCCAACTTTGTACGTGGTTCTCGACGAGCTGGGCCATCCAAACCACTCGCCCCATGGGCTTGGGTAACGTGATCGATATTGCCGCTTAACGGTGTTTTGGCACCCATCACAACAGGGACGTTCTGGAGACCAAATAGATCTGCGGCTGTCAAAGCATTGGTGGTTGTGTTTTCGATAATTGAATTACCCACAACAGATGTAATGCCCAAAACATTGCAGAACGATGCGGCAAGCCCGATCGCAAAGACATCATCGTGGCCAGGATCACAGTCGATAATGACATTATGTCGGCCCGAGACAGCACCATTTCCAGATAATTGATTCGACATACACCCCTCAATCTATGCCTAAAGTGTTGATTGCATTCTCGACTCAGAAAGAAAATATCAATTGACGATCTGGAACACTCCATATTCCCTTCTCGTAGCCGAAGTGAACGCCGCCAAGGAAGAAGGAGTGACAATTCCCGATACTCTTGCGCGGGAAATTGGCCAACTCAACCCGATTGCGGATGCATGGAACGAAACAACCATCTGGGCTCTCTACGATCAGTTGGACAATCTCGAACGACCAGTCGATTCAACAATGTCCCATCCGAACGATCTAGCAAGCATCAGACGTTTACGCCCACAAGGTCCGCGCGATCTGAATTGGTCTCCAACAGAGGACGAACTTCTCGACGGCTTTCATGGCGCATGGTTAGGTCGCACAACTGGATGTGCTCTCGGGTTGCCAGTTGAGCAAGTGGGAGTACTTGCCACGGACCGAACTTACCTCGGCAGACAAAAGATCCAGGAACGTTTGCGTTCCTCTCAAGACTGGCCGCTTTCCGACTATTTTGCGGCAGGCACAGAGACATCTTCGCCATGGGGGTCTCATTCACTGAGGTCGACCATCGCGTACATGGAGCCTGATGATGATATTCATTACTCAATCGCAGGCCTCTGCATTATGGAAACATATGGCCCAGGATTTTCCTGGAGTGATGTCGCAGACTGGTGGATTTCTCACTTCCCCCTGAGCGCACTCTGCACAGCAGAAGCACAAGCAATGCTCAATTATGCATCCCGTACTGCGCGTTGGGGCTCCGATGGTGGCGAACGATCAAATGCCACCGCAGAGTTCTGTCGACGGAATAGAAACCCTTACCGAGAGTGGATCGGTGCACAAATTCGAAGCGATCCCTGGGCGTGGGTTGCGGCTGGAAATCCAGAACTTGCAGCCGAATTTGCATTTCGCGATGCTTCATGGACTCACACGGCAAATGGAATATATGGATCGATGTTTTTTGCTGCTCTCCAATCAGCAGCGTTCGTTATCAAGGACCCACGCGACTTAATCACAATTGGCTTGTCGGAAATTCCTGCAGAGTGCGACCTTGCTCTAGCTATTCACGAAACAGTTGCAATATGCGCGACAGCAAATGACTGGCAAGCCGCGATGGAGAAATTAGAGCAACACATTTATGGTCTATCCGAGCACCTCATGAATCCTGTTCACACAATCAACAATGCATGCCTTTGTATTGTGGCGTTACTTTTTAGCAACGGAGAACCGATTTCTGCCATGTCGATAGCCGTTATGGCCGGACTCGACACCGACTGTAATGGCGCTACGGTTGGCGCAATTTCTGGTGCTCTTGCTGGCGGATCAAGGTTTAACAACAGCCTCTCAGCAAAACTCAATAATCAGATTGTCACCAGAATTCCTGGAATGCAAGATTTGTTGATTTCTGATCTTGCTCAACGCACAGTCAAACAATGGAATGTCGTACGGAATTCCCAATCAACCAAGAACTCTCGCTAACTATCTTTGCCCCTCGACCATGGCAAGCCAATCGAGGCTGGTGGTCGTAGCCGTGATGAAGAAAACACGAGCACTAGCAAGGTAATCAAGAACGGAAACGTTGAAGACAGCTTGTCATCGATTCGTTCAGCATTGATTACGTAAAGGAATATCAGGAATGACACAGGGAGCAGTACAAAACCGACTTTTTTAGATTTACGGAATATTTGAAACACTGCAAATACTGCCAAACCGATAGCGACCGCAAAAACGAAAGCCCTAGGTGGATCATCACCCAACTGCATTCGAAGCGACTCAGTAAATTGGAACAAGAGCGCTCCAATGAATACGCCGAATGGTTTCCAGTTGCCGAAAATAACGGCAGCAAGTCCGAGGAATCCCCTTAAGCCTTCCTGTCCCTGTTGATATTTTCCGATATTGATCACTAGCCAGGCACCGCCCAAACCCGCAACTGACCCAGAAGCAATCAGCGCAATCCAACGAATCCCGACAACGTTCACCCCCAACGAATCAGCAGCTGATGGTTTTTCGCCAGATGAACGCAAGCGAAGACCAAACGGTGTTCTCCACAAAACGTATGCAGTTAATGGAATGAGAGACAGCAACAAAACGGTCTCTGTTGCAATGTCACGCAAGAATCCGCCAAACAAACCGGAGACATCCGAGATGAGGAAAATTTGGCTCCGTTCGAGATAACCAAAAAGATCAGGTGTTGAAAAATTACCGATTCGTCCGCCAGCAAGAATCGGCATCGTCAATTTGCCCAGGTTTCCCACAGGAGGAGAATCAGTCAATGAGCCACCTTCTACACCCTGGAAGAAAATACTTGACAAGAATCGTGTAACACCAGGTGCGAGAAGATTTATTGCAACTCCCGAGATTGCATGGTCAACACCAAATTTGATTGTGTTCAGTGCATGCAAGGCCCCACCCAAAGCACCAAACGCTGCCCCTCCAATAAGGGCCCCCCATGGTCCGTAATGCCAGCCAAAATATCCACCGCCCCAAGTGCCCAACACCATCATTCCCTGGAGGCCGATGTTCACTACTCCCGCACGCTCTGACAACAAACCGGCGATCCCCGCCATCGCCACTGGAGTTGCCAGACCGATCGCTCCGCCGAATGTTCCACTACTCGTGAGATCGGGTGCATGAGCGATTATTCGCGCCAAAGACAATACAGACATCAAACCAAGGCCAGCAATCAACGCGGTCATCCCGGTCATGTTTCGACTTTTATTCGATAACTGGCGGATCAGCGTCATCGGAGTCTCTTTCATACCGCACTCTTTTCGATCGTCATTGCAAGCGCTGATTCTTTAATCATTCTTGTTTGATTTCGACGATTTGCAAGCTCGTACATGATCACTGCAACCACCAACAGTGTCCCTTGGACAATCTGTCCAATTTCTTGCGGGATATTGGCAGTCACCAATCCTCTTGCACCCTGCTCGATGGCTGCCATCGCAGTTGCAGCAAAGACAATTCCAATAGGCGAATTACGACCAAGCAAAGCCACAGAGATGCCAGCAAAACCAAGTTGAAGCGGAAATCGATCTCCGTACTCGAATTGTTGGCAAAGCAACACTGACATACCAGCCAGACCAGCCAACCCACCCGAAAGTGCCATCGTACGAATCACCATTGTTTTCGGATTTACACCGCTCACACGAGCAGCATTTGCATTGCGGCCACTTGCTAGGAGGTCAAATCCAAAACGACTACGGTAAACAACGACGTAAAACATGATTCCCACCAAGACAGCAATGACTAAAAAGCCATGCAAGCTCGTTGTGTCGGGCAGCTGGATGCCAAACACTTTCAAAACCGAATTCAATTGTGGGATACGGCTGTTCTCGGGAATTGTTGGCGTATGCGCGGTTAAACGATCATTTGCATCACGGAAATTTGTCCTGAGCAAATAACCAATCAATCCAGCAGCAATGCCGTTCATCATGATTGTTCCCACAACAATGTTCACTTTGCGCGTAACCATCAACACGCCAGGAATTACTGCCCAAATAGAGCCGACGCCAACAGCAACAATCAAAATCAACACCAAATTGATTGGGCCAGGAAGTCTGAGCCAGCCACCCAACGCACCAGCAAACAGAGCGGCAACCTGATATTGACCATTCGTTCCAATATTGAACAAGTTCATCTTGAAGCCAAAAGCAACCGCAACTCCCATTACGTAGTAGCGACTTGCGTAGTTGACAACAGTCACCAAATTGTCGGCGCTACTCAAGTTGTCTATCATGGCGCTGAAGGCGCTCAAAGGGCTATGCCCAGCCAACAGCAGTGCTATTGATGCAACCAATGCAGCAGCACCAATCACGATCAGTGGCGTTGAAAGCGAACGCATAATGTTCTTCAGATTCATACTGTCTCTTGCACCCTTACACCAGTCATGTAGGCACCCAATTCGGCGGCGCTAATTACTTGTGGATCAAGCGCAGCAACAATTGATCCGCGAAGCATGACGAGTAAGCGGTCGGATAATCCGATGAGTTCATCCAAATCTGCTGAAACCAGAAGCAATCCCTTGCCTTGGCGTTTTGCTTCACGAAGTGACTCCCAAACCGCAGCTTGCGCTCCAACATCAATTCCGCGCGTCGGGTGCGCCGCTACCAAAACTGTCGGCGCCGAAAACATCTCTCGTCCGACGATTAACTTCTGCTGGTTACCCCCAGACAACGCTTGAGCTGACACTTCAACCCCAGGTGTCCGAACGTCAAATTTTTCAATAATTTTCCGAGTGTGGTCCCGAAGAGCGCTGCGGTTGATCCACATTCCGTCACTCGCAGGTTCTTCACGTTGATGCCCAAGCGCACTGTTTTCCCACAATGCGGCCGACAGCATCAACCCATCTCGTTGTCTGTCTGCTGGAATGTAGCCAATGCCCGCATCACGGCGATGACGGGTATCCAAGTGTTGCAACTCGACCGAATTGAGCAACACTCTTCCACTTGTTTGCGACTGCAACCCAAGAATGACTTCAAGAATCTCTTCTTGACCGTTTCCTTCAACTCCCGCAATGCCTACAACTTCTCCAGAGTGCACCGCAAAACTGATGTCGTTCAACAGGTAGCGACCGTCATGCACCAAAGCAACTTTGTCCACTTCCAGCAAAATGTCTTTAGCAATCACGCCTTTCTCTGTCGCTGGACGAGGAAGGATTGTTCCGATCATCATTGTTGCGAGATCCACCGCAGTCACATTTGATGTATCAGTTATCTCTCCAACGGTTTTTCCAGCCCGAATGACCGTAATCGCATCGGCCACTTTCAACACTTCATCAAGTTTGTGTGAGATGAAGATGACAGTTACCCCACCTGAGACTAACTCGCGTAATGACACAAATAATTCGTCTACTTCTTGCGGAACCAATACAGCGGTGGGTTCATCCAGAATGATTATGGATGCCCCGCGGTAGAGCACTTTCAGGATTTCGACGCGTTGACGCTCTCCAACCCCAAGAGTACCAGTTACGGCTTCAGGGTCTACTGCAAGTCCGTACTTCGAGCTCAGCTCCTTGATCTGCTCTATTGCCAAATCGGAAGACAACGACAAACCAGAGTGCGGCTCTTCACCAAGAACAATATTCTCCCATACCAAAAAATTGTCAGCAAGCATAAAGTGCTGAAACACCATGCCGATTCCCACTTCGATCGCATCGCGGGCCGACTTAAACTTGCACAAATCGCCTTTTATTCTTATTTCGCCTTCGTCTGGTTGCTGCGCACCATACAGAATTTTCATCAACGTCGATTTACCAGAACCATTTTCACCGACAATGGCATGAATTGTTCCAGGTGCGACAGAGAGATTTACGCCATTATTGGCAATAACCCCCGGAAAACGTTTAACGATTCCCTGCAACTCAACAATATTTTGACTCAAACTCATTCCCCCACCAATAAAGGAATGTGGGGCCAGCAAAATTGCCGGCCCCACATCCACTTCATAATTACTTTGGAATTACGGCTTGTCTGTTACAACAACCGTTCCAGCAATGATTTCAGCCTTTGCAGCTTCCAACTTGTCAGCAACATCAGCAATTGCTGAGTTTGAAGCCGAATAGCCAACGCCATCTGTTGAAACGTCATAGCGAATCGTTCCTGACAATGGAGCACCATTGATGTAAGCCTTCATTGCTTCGTATGTTGCAACGTCAACACGCTTGAGCATCGAGGTCAAGATGTACTCCTGACCATTTTCGGCAGCAACCGAGTTGTATTGGTCGCTGTCTACGCCGATTGCCCAAATTTCACCAGCAGCTTTGCCTGATTCCATTGCGGCTGCGAAGAGACCTGCGCCTGTGCCACCAGCTGCATGGTAAATAACGTCGATACCACTCTTATACATAGCGGCTGCGATTGTCTTACCCTTTGCTGGATCATTGAAGCCAGAGAAGTCTGGTGGTTCTGATGCGTACTTCACTTCGATTGTTGCCGAAGGATTTGCTGCAAGAGCACCTTGTTTGAAGCCAGCTTCAAACTTGCCAATTCCGTCTGTGCGTACTCCACCGATGAAGCCGAGCTTGCCTGAAGTTGACTTTAGTGCTGCTGCGTATCCAACCAAGTAGCTACCTTGTTCTTCAGAGAACAACAGTGAAGCTGCGTTTGGCGAATCAATGATGTCGTCGATGATTGCGAACGAGATTTCTGGGTGAGCAATTGCTGCTTCGCCACAATCTTTTGTCCAAAGGAATCCAACACAAACGATCAAGCCGTTTCCTGCTTCGATCAGTGTCTTCAAACGCTCTGGGCGATCTTCGTCACCTGTTGGTGCCGACTCGGTGAATGTTGCTCCCGAGAATTCGGCCATTGCTTGGTCGTAACCCATTGCGGCTGCGTCGTTGAACGACTTGTCGCCACGACCTGTGATGTCGTACAGAAGACCGATTTTCATACCGGTTCCTGGTGCATCTGCGGCCACGGTTGTGTCTGCTGCAACTGTGTCTGATGTAGAGCTCGAGCTACCGCATGCGGCAAGCGCGAACACTGCTACCAAACCAACAGCAAGACCTTTTAGTGTCTGCTTTCTCATTATTGTTTTCTCCCTCTTACGCATCCATGTGGACACGTGTGTTTGTTGGTAAGAAGAGAATAGTCCAAAATTATGTGGCGGTGTTTATCCGATAGCCCATGAAAGATGGCTATTTATCAATAAATCAAGAATCGCAGTTGACCGTTTTGAGCAGCCCAGATGCCACGTCATAGATGGCGCCGACCACCACTAAGTCTTTAGGCAGGAGCGAAAAAGCACGGATGCTCTGCACATCACTAATCAAGGCCGACTGCTGGTTGTCTACCGTACGAAACTCAATACCCCTGGTATCGACCCCATGTTGCTTGTCGATCATCTCATGAATCTCGGCCTCATTGTTGTTGGCCATACGACAATCGGTATGTGGCATCACCAATACTCGCTTGACGCCAAGCAGATATGTCGCAAGCACAAGTGTGCGCAAAACGTCATCGGTCACCCGTGCGCCAGCGTTGCGCAGAATTTTGGCATCGCCCGCCTTCATTCCCACTACCTCAAGCGGACTAATGCGTGAATCCATGCACGTCACAATTGCCAAGCCACGCGACGCTGTACCGGTGAGATGCGAGTGCTCAAAAGAATTTGCAAAAGACTGATTGGCGGCAAAAATATCGTCGAACTCGGCTGGCTGATTGCTACTTGGCACGTTCATCACCTCTTCACTCAGATACTTCTGGTCGAAAATTGCCTGTGGGCCAGGTAGGGATCGAACCTACGACCAAGGGATTATGAGTCCCCTGCTCTGACCACTGAGCTACTGGCCCGTTTAACCTTGCGC
>JBIKID010000021.1:0-21432 GCA_044361815.1 Ilumatobacteraceae bacterium
CAAAACCATATTGAGGCATTGGCGTTGAAAGATCGTTGCCCGCCGACTTAGAAAATGCCAAGAACTCAGTTGTCATGATTGCGCACACTGTGTGAACGCCAACATCGTCACCACTTGTTTCGCAGCATCCTGTGCGAAAGAAACCAGTCATTGGTGAGGTACAACAGCTGTCGAGTGCTTCGCCGTAAACATTGGTTTGGTTGGTGCGAGTGGTGTCAGCCATTGGGTGAAGGGTAGTGGACGTCATTGCTGAACGACACGCCGAGATAACCTGAATAGAGATGTCAACTGCCACACCGCGCTATCGATTTGCTCCATCACCAACCGGATATTTTCATGTGGGTGGTGCGCGTACGGCCCTCTACAACTGGTTGCTCGCACTAAAAAACAACGGCGTATTTGTGTTGCGCATTGAAGACACCGACGAGTCGCGCAATGAACCGCAATGGACACAAGGAATTATTGATGCTCTGGCTTGGATAGGCATCGATAGCAATGACCCACATTTTGAAGGACCATACTTTCAGTCGACATATGCCGCCGAACATGTTGCTGCAGCCCAGAAGTTGTTTGATTCGGGCAACGCTTATTACTGCGACCTGACATCGGAGCAGATTCAGGAGCGCGCCAAGGCCGCTGGTCTCAACGGCTACGACGGCTATTCGCGCGACCGTGGCCTCGCACCTGGCCCAGGTCATGTGTTGCGATTCAAGGTGCCGGCTGGAAAAACCATCGTGCATGACACTGTGCGCGGCGAAGTGGAGTTTGAGAACTCGACCATTGAAGATTTTGTGTTGTTGCGTGGCAACGGCACACCAGTGTTTTTGCTGGCCAACGTAGTTGACGACATCACGATGAAAATTTCGCATGTGCTGCGAGCAGAAGAACATTTGCCCAACACTCCAAAGCAACAGATGTTGTGGAATGCACTTGGCGTAACGCCACCGGTGTGGGCACATGTGCCTGTGTTGGTGAATGAACAACGCAAGAAGTTGTCGAAGCGACGCGACAAAGTGGCAGTTGAGCAATATCGCGAAGAGGGGATCCTGCCTCAGGCCATGGTCAACTATTTGATGACACTCGGATGGGCACCGCATGGCGACACTGAGATAGTGCCATGGCAACAGATTGTTGAACAGTTTGCGCTCGAAAGCGTAAATCACTCGCCAGCTTTCTTTGACATCAAAAAGCTGCAGTCGTTTAATGGTGAGTACATCCGCATGATGCCATTAGAAGATTTCATTACTGCAGCCGAAGTGATTTTGACTTCGAGTGCTGCACCATGGCCAGCCGAGCGCTACAAA
Organism: Ilumatobacteraceae bacterium; assembly: GCA_044361815.1. Taxonomy (GTDB): domain Bacteria; phylum Actinomycetota; class Acidimicrobiia; order Acidimicrobiales; family Ilumatobacteraceae; genus UBA3006. The sequence goes on from JBIKID010000021.1 coordinate 1,305, forward strand.
CCAGAGCTGTTTAGGGCAATGGCGGCGCTTGTGCAAACACGCATCGTGGTGATGGCTGAGGTGTGTGCTCTTGTCGACTTTTTGTTTCTTGCGGAGCCGCCCATTGACGGTGCCGCTTTCACGAAAGCGTTTAGTGCCGACTTCGCTACGCCAACCTTGGCCGAAATTGCCACTGCGTTTACGACTTGCGAATGGAATGCTGAATCGCTGAAGGTTGCAGTTGAAACGGTGGGAACGAAGCACGATGTAAAACTCGGCAAGTTGCAAGGGCCGCTACGCATTGCCATTACTGGACGAAGCGTTGGGCCACCATTATTTGAACCGATTGAGTTGCTTGGCCGCGATGAATCATTGCGTCGCATCAAGTCGGCACTCGCTCGCGCACAGGGCTAAGCAATCGTGAGCAGGTTCGTGCGTGTTGTCGGACTGCTTTGCATTATCTCACTGGTGTATGGGTGCGTCAACGTGGCGCAGGTGTGGTGGGTTGGCAAAAGCGATCAAGCACGAGCAGTGGACGCCATTGTTGTTCTCGGAGTTGCGCAATACGACGGCAGACCATCGCCACAATTGCAAGCACGCCTCGACCATGCATTGGCACTGTGGCAAGAAGGTCTTTCGCCGCTCGTGATCACAACCGGAGGCAACCAGCCGGGTGACAGGTTTACCGAAGCCGAGACATCCGCAAACTATCTCATTAAAGGTTCACTAATTAGCGCAGTGCCGACCGAATCAATCGTGCAAGAAAACACCGGATCATCCACGCGAGAGTCACTGATAGAAGTGAGCAAAATTATGCAAGCCCGTGGGTTGCATAGTGTCCTCATCGTGACTGACCCTTATCACTCACTACGGTCGCGTTTGATTGCCCAAGACTTGGATCTGGTCGCTTATGTTTCTCCCACCCGCACTTCGCCATTGCGAGGGGCAAGCGCAGTATCGCGACATGTGCGTGAAGCGCTCGGGGTGGCCGTTGCGCACCTTATTGGTTTTGCAAATCTGGAGCGCCTCACCAAATAGTGTGTGGTGATTTTGGGTACGGCGATATCCTTGACCCGTCACTCTGGGGAGTGGTGTAACTGGCAACACAGCAGATTCTGGTTCTGTTATTCAGGGTTCGATTCCTTGCTCCCCAACGCCGCAACTGAACGGTGCTTCGCACTGTTCGGTTGCTCTGCTGAAGCGCCTGCTTTGCGTTGCTTTTTGTCGCGATAGCCTTGCATTGCTACTTGGCCCCATCGTCTAGTGGCCTAGGACATCACCCTCTCAAGGTGGCGGCACGGGTTCGAATCCCGTTGGGGCTGCTCATTGCTTGATCGAACTGACTACAGATCTTTCATTGCGGGTCGTCGGTGTGCCCACGGCATTGCAACTTCCAATTGGGCAGCCAAACGCAACAACATGTCTTCACGGCCATAGGCGGCCACTAATTGAATTCCGATTGGAACTCCTTCAGGAGTCCAGTGCAATGGCAAACTGATCGCAGGTTGACCACTTGTGTTAAACGCAGCAGTGAAAGCAACGAAGTCGCCCGCAACTTTCATTGGTTTCATCGGATCTTTGGGGTCGTTGGCAAATTGTCCAACCTTGAGTGGCACACGGCTGACCGTTGGTGTTACAAGTATGTCCCAACCATCGGCCCACCACTGTGCCACCGCGCGTCGATAATGCGAAGTAGCAAGAATTGCACTTGCAAATGTCGTTGCTGAAGTGTTCTTTGCATACTGTGCCATTGTCCAATTGACGAGTTCGAAATCGTCACTTGTAACTTCGCGGCCGAGTAGTGCTGCCGTTGTTTCGCAAGCGACGGACATGTTGGTTCCCCAGATTGCAGTGAAGCGAGGAGGAAATGAAGCGTCTTCAAGTGCCAATGGCCACGAAGCATCTACAAAGTGGCCAAGTTGCTCGAGTTGCTTGGCCACGATGTGGACACCCTCAACACACTCGTGGTCGATGTCTCCAGCGAGAGGGCGATGATCGAGAAAACCAATACGAAGTTTCTCGACAGGTGCTCCAACCTCACTGAGAAATGATCGCGATGGGGCAGGTGCAATGACTCGGTCACCTACACCAGGTCCATGCGTTGCGTCGAGCAGCGCGGCGCAGTCGCGTACTGTGCGCGTAACTACGTGTTCGACACCGAGATTTGTTTCGTCTCGCATTGGAGCAGCAGTGATGCGACCCTGACTCACTTTGAGGCCGACAAGACCGCAACATGCGGCAGGAATTCGAATGGAGCCACCACCGTCTGTGGCATGTGCTGCAGGAACAATGCCTGCAGCTACTGCTGCGCTACTGCCACCACTTGATCCACCGGAGATTCTGCTGGTATCCCACGGTGTGCGAGTTGCACCCCAGGCTTCTGGTTCTGTTGTGGGAACACTTCCAAACTCTGGTGAGTTTCCTCGACCAAAAATGACAAGTCCTGCACGTATAAATCGCTTGACGTGTTCGGTGGTGTACGTAGAGATGTGATGCGCATTTTTGAGCGCAATATTGCCGTTGGAGATGGGTTGACCTTCAAGAGTTGCGTTGAGGTCTTTCAAAATAAATGGCACACCGCGAAATGGCATCGTGTCGTCATCGGGGAGTGTGGCTGCGACTTTGCGTGCATCATCGTCCCATCGGTAGGTAAGTGCATTGATTGCAGGGTTGAGTTTGTCGGCGCGTTCGAGAGCAGCATTGAGTAGCTCGAGGGGCGTTACTGATCCGTCTCTTACAAGTTGGGCCTGATCTGTCGCGTCGAGCCATTGTGTGTCATGTGCAATCGAAGCCATCATTACCCCCTAGTGTTGTTCGCTGATGAGTAACTCTTCCGAACCAGCACAACTTACTGCACGCGATGTATTGCGATTTACGAACGCGCGGCGCATGTTGGGCAGCAGTTTTGCATTTCATATTGGAGTTTCACTCCAAGCCGCCACTCTTGGAAAGCATATTTTTGACGTCACGGGCCGGGCTATCGACATTGGTTGGCTGGGTCTTGCCGAGTTTGGGCCAATCGCTCTGCTCGTGTTGGTGAGCGGAAGCGTCGCGGACAGATTCAATCGCAAGCACGTTGCCGCTTTAGCACTTGCTGGCGAGATGTGTTGCGCAATTGCACTCGTTGTCTATTCATTGTCCGAACCGACAGCAGTTTGGCCATTCTTTCTCATTGCAGTTGTCTTTGGAACCTCTCGTGCATTTTTGGCGCCAGCTGTACGTGCGATGTATCCGATGGTTGCACCAGATGGGGGAATGCCCCCAATCATCGCCATGTCATCAGGTGTGTGGACATCGGCGATGATCATTGGACCTGCTGCATCCGGGTTTTTGTATTCGGTTGCCCCATGGGTTGCATATGCAACAACCACAGCGTTGATTTTTATCGGCATTATTGGCATCATGCGTGTGCGGTTTGAGCGCGAACCGACACCACGTGACCCAGATGAAAAAGCGACGCTTCGCTCGGCAATGGAAGGGCTCTACTTCATTCGACGCACACCGATATTGTTGGCCGCAATTTCACTTGATCTCTTTGCGGTCTTGTTTGGTGGTGCGATTGCGCTGCTTCCAGTAATCGCTGAAGAGCAATTGAACGTAGGCGACGTCGCCTACGGATGGCTACGAGCAGCTGCCGGCATTGGCGCGGCAGCGATGGCATTGTTGTTGTCAATAAGGCCTTTGCGTCGAAATGTCGGCAAGGCGCTGCTAATTGCAGTCGGCGTGTTTGGAGTTGGCACGATTGTGTTGGGTATGACGCACACATATTGGATTGCTTTCGCGGCAGTGTTGATTCTGAGTGCTGCAGACATGGTGAGCGTGTTTATTAGAGGGACGATTGTGCCATTAGTGACTCCAGACTCAAAAAGAGGACGCGTATCGGCCGTAGAGAACGTATTTATTGGTGCAACAAATGAACTTGGAGCCTTTGAGTCTGGCGTTGCTTCACAGGCTTTTGGCACTCCCGCTACCGTGATCGGTGGGGGCGTCGCTACTCTTGGAATCGTGGCCGTTTGGTGGTTTGGATTCAAACCGTTGAGAGACATTGACATGTTTAGCGATTTGGATGCCCCAGAAAACCCCGCATGAAAATCATCACCGCTTGTCCGCTTGATTGCCCCGACTCGTGTTCTCTTGAAGTAACAGTTGAGCTAGGCAAAATTGTTGACATAGATGCTGCGCCAATTGGTGAACAGGCAAACCCGTTGACTGACGGATGGATCTGTAAAAAAGTGAAGCACCACGCGATGCGCGTGTATTCAAAAGAGCGAATCATGACCCCTTTGATCCGCACTGGGGCAAAAGGCTCTGGTGAATTTCGTAGTGCAACCTGGGATGAAGCAATTGCTCTTGTGGCTGGAAAAATATCGAGTGCGATCAGCGAATTTGGACCAGACAGTGTGCTCCCGTATTTGTATAACTCGTCATCGGCTCGTATCGACAAGAAGCGTTTGATGCCGTATCTGTTTGAGCGATTGGGCTGCCCCGAGATCGAGCACACTATTTGTGCGGGAACAAGTTCGGCTGCTTGGGAACGAGTGTTTGGTGACATGTTGTCGAGTGACCCGATGGACTTAGTGCACTCGAAACTGATCGTGGTCTGGGGTGCAAATCCAGGTGCCAGCAATACGCATCTACAGCCGATCATTGCACAAGCAAAAAAGAATGGCGCAGTTGTAGTGGTGATTGATCCACGTCGCACTAGCGCTGCAGCCCGAGCCGACTTGCATATTGCACTGCGACCCGGAACGGATGTTGTTTTTGGCTATGCGGTAGCAAGATGGATCAACGAGCGAAATCGAGTTGACAAGAATTTTGTGGCCAAGCACGTAACTGGAGCCGAACAATTTTTGATGGCAGCAAATGAGTGGACTCTTGAGCGTGCGAGCGACATCTGTGGGGTAAGTGTTGATGAGATTGAGCGCTTTGCTGAATTGGTGACAACGCTCAAACCCGCGACACTGCGAGTTGGTTTGGGGATGGAACGTAATCGCAATGGAGGCAGTGCGTATTTGGCTGCGTTCGGAATGTGGGCTTTGACCGGCAACTTTGGAACAGTTGGCAGCGGAATTTATGGTTCGACATCAGGCGGATTTCCAAACAGCGTGTTGGCGCAATGGCCACAAGGTGTTGATCGACCAGCGCAACAGAAGATGAACATGAATCGAGTTGGACGCGTGTTGCGTGGCGAACCAGGTGCGTGGCATGTGCCTGCCAGAGTGCTGGTGATTCAAGGTGCAAATCCGGCAGTGACTGCAGTGGATCAGCAGGGAATGCTTGATGGGTTAGCAAACGAAGACGTATTTGTGGTGCTCCACGAACAGGTGATGACAGATACGGCAGTATTCGCTGATGTTGTATTGCCCGCGACAACACACTTTGAAATTCATGACGTTGTCGGCTCATACGGGGCGTACGTAGTTCAAGAAAATCGCCGTGTAATTGAGCCGGTGGGCGAGTCAAGAAGCAATGGCGAATTGGCAGAGGCACTTGCAGTTGCGCTTGGCTTTTCGGCTGATGAGTTTGATGCATCACAACAAGCGATTGAAACTCTTGTCAATGAATCTATGTGTGGCATAACACCTGTGCGACCCGAAGGTGGAACGATTCAGTTTCGCGACGTGTTTCCATCATTGAACGACAAACGCATGCATATTTGGGAATTAGAAAATGACATGCCAGGACCACAGTATGAACAGTTGGTTGATGACGCACATCCGCTCACTTTGCTGACACCCTCAACCTCATTCACGATTAACTCAATGTTTGGAGACACCCTGCCGCCACCGGCAGTGTTGAAAATGCATCCAGACGACGCAAACATGCACGGTGTCGTGACTGGCGAGACAGTGACGATGTTTAACGATCGGGCAACGATTTCGGTTGAGGTTGAAGTCGATGTGTCGATGCGTCAAGGCGTATGCGCGATGCCGAAAGGTTTGTGGCGCCGAAGCATTGCAAGTGGACTCACCGCAAACGCATTTGCGCCAGACACGTTTTCTGATTTGGCTGATGGAGCGTGCTTTAATGACGCTCGAGTGCAGATAAAAAAACTTGCAACCAAGTAATCTTTTTCTATGACTCAAGAGTTGAAGATGCCTAAGGAATCAAAAAAGTTTGGCATTGTCCACGAATTTAAGTTGTTTATCAATCGGGGCAGTGTGGTGGATGTAGCTGTTGCGTTCGTCATGGGCGCTGCATTCAAGACAATCGTTGATGCAGTTGCCGGTGACGGAAAAGACAATCAGGGCGTACTTGGCGGATTGGTTGGTGCAGTGTTTGGTGGCACTCAACCAAACTTCAATGACAAAGGGTTCCAACTCAATGGAAGTTTTATTCCGGTTGGGTCGTTATTTACTGCTTCCCTTAACTTCGTGATGGTGGGTGTCGTCATGTTTTTTGTGATTAAGGCATATGGCAGATTTCGCAAGGGGGAAACTGCTGAGACGACAAATGAGTTGCTCGCATCAATTAGGGATGAGTTGCGTAAAAATCCCGTAGAATAAAGCAAATGTTTCGCCCAACCCCCACGTGGCGACGAGTGCTAAAGATTACTGCCCTCGTCTGTGCTTCAAGCCTGACTATGACTGGTTGCAGTGTTGTCAACTTTTTGACGAATAGAAGCAATGTCGTCGATGGGGTAGGGCGTATTCCGGGTGGAGATTTTTCAAGTCTCGTGACGTTGCCGGAGGGTGTGTCGATTGATTTTCCCGAACTTCTCGGACCAATGATGGGACCACAGGTTGGCGGGCCACGCGTGCTGATGATCGGCGACTCAATCATGGCTAGCACTTCAAGTAACTACGGAAATGAAATGTGCGACACATTGGTGCAACTTGGTTGGCAAGTAGAAGTAGCTGCCCAATCAAACAGCTTTGTTGACTTTGGTTTGAAAGTACTGGATCAGCGTCTGGAAGCAGGTTGGGATACTGCAGTTGTATTTTTGGGAACCAATTTTGATGGCAATCAAGCAAATTATGAAAACAAGATGCGCAAGATTTTTGAGAGATTGTCGCCGATGCCATTTGTGGTGTTGACGACTGGAATGTTTGACCCTCGGCAACAAAAAGTAAACGATGTAATCATGAAACTTGCCTCCAAGTTTTCAAACGTGACGGTATTGGACTGGGCAACAATTTCCGAGAATGAGGGAGTAATTAGCGCAGACGGAATTCACTTGTCGGCTGATGGCAGATCGGTGTTCGCCGCAGCGATTGCTCGAGCACTTGAGTTCGCGCCAACTCGAGAAGGTGAATGCTTGCCGATGTTTTTCAGGTCGGAACCACCTGTGCCAGAAGTAGTGCCAGAAGAGACAGTGCCTGTTGAAAGCGAAACGACTTTGCCAGTTGATGTGTTACCTGACACCTCCACAACTCTGCCGTAGACAAAGACCGCCTGTAGTTTTGTCGCATGACAAAACAGATGAACATCGGAATATTCGGATCAAATAACGACAGCACCATTGACGGTGTGGTCGCCGAAGCCGCTCAGGCGGAGCGCGATGGGTTTGCTTCATACTGGCAGTCACAGATTTTTGGACTTGATGCACTTTCAACGTTGAGCGTCGTTGGTCGTGAAGTACCTCGCATTGAACTTGGCACGAGCGTTATTCCTGTGTATCCGCGTCACCCAATGATGTTGGCCCAACAAGCCTTAACAGCGAACCAAGCAGCAGGCGGGCGTTTGACTCTTGGCATCGGTCTTGGGCACAAAGTTGTCGTTGAAGGCATGACCAACATGTCATTTGATAAACCAGTTCGTCACATGAAGGAGTATCTCTCGATCTTGATGCCCTTGATTCATGATCAAAAGGTTTCATTTGCTGGTGAGGCGCTTACTACGCATGCCGAATTGACTGTAGGTAAACCGCAAAGTTGCGGTGTCGTTGTTGCGGCCCTTGGTGCACAGATGCTCAAACTCGCAGCTGCGTTTACCGAAGGAACTCTGACATGGTGCACAGGACCAGAAACATTGCGCACGCTCACTGTGCCAACGATTGTGCAAGCAGCCGAACAACTCGGTCGCCCTGCTCCGCGCATCATTGCGGCACTACCAATGTGTGTAACGAAAAATGTTGCTGAAGCAAAGGCTCGTGCCGCAAAGACGTTTGTTATCTATGGACAATTGCCAAGCTATCGCGCGATGCTCGACCACGAAGGCGTTGCTGGCCCTGAAGACGTAGCCATTATTGGTTCGGCAAGCGAAGTGTTTGACAGAGTTGCAGCGCTACAAGAATTTGGCGTGACCGACTTTGCTGGTGTGGAGTTTGGCGGAACACCAGACGAAGCCAACAACACTCGTGAAGTGCTGAAGAGCCTGCTCAAGCGCTAGTTAGCGCACGTTGATCTGCACGCCACTCGTGGCGTTAACAGCATCAAAAAAATCATTGCCTTTGTCGTCGACGACGATGAAAGCAGGGAAGTCGTGAACCTCAATTTTCCACACTGCTTCCATGCCTAACTCGGCATATTCGAGTACTTCGACTTTGGTAATGCAGTCTTGGGCAAGCCTGGCTGCTGGGCCACCGATTGAGCCCAAATAAAAACCGCCGTAGGTATTGCACGCATCGGTGACTTGTCGCGATCGATTGCCTTTTGCGAGCATGACGAAACTTCCACCTGCGGCCTGAAATTCTGCAACATAGCTGTCCATGCGGCCGGCCGTGGTTGGACCAAATGATCCAGATGCCATACCTGCAGGAGTTTTTGCTGGGCCGGCGTAATACACGCAATGGTCTTTCATGTACTGCGGCAAGCCTTGGCCTGCATCTAAGCGTTCTTTGATCTTGGCATGAGCAATGTCGCGTGCCACCACCATCGGTCCGCTCAACATCACGCGAGTCTTGACGGGGTATTTCGACAGCGTGTCACGGATCTCGGACATTGGCTGGTTGAGGTCGATTGCGACAACCTCTGAAGCCAATTGGTCGGTAGTGACCTCAGGAAGAAAACGTGCAGGGTCAGTTTCGAGTACTTCGAGAAAAACTCCGTCTGCCGTAATTTTGCCGAGCGCTTGACGATCGGCGCTACACGACACAGCCATTGCAACCGGGCAACTTGCACCGTGACGCGGAAGCCGGATGACTCGAACGTCATGGCAAAAGTATTTTCCACCGAACTGCGCACCGATTCCAGTTTGTTGTGCGAGCTTGAGCACCTTGGCTTCTAACTCGATATCACGAAATGCGTGACCGGCTTTGCTTCCCGACGTGGGTAATGAATCGAGATAGTGAGTGCTTGCAAGTTTTGCGGTCTCTACTGCAAACTCGGCCGAGGTTCCACCAACCACAATTGCCAAGTGATACGGAGGGCATGCTGCGGTGCCAAGTGTTTTCATTTTGTCAAACAGCCAAGGCAGCAACGTCTTTTCATTGAGCAATGCCTTTGTCTCTTGGAACAAGTAACTCTTGTTGGCTGAACCGCCACCCTTGGCAATGAAGAGAAATTTGTATTCGTCACCGTCGACCGCAGCAATTTTTATTTCTGCTGGAAGATTGGTGTCGGTATTGACTTCTTCGTACATCGACAGCGGTGCAAGCTGGCTGTAGCGAAGGTTGCTTGTTTGGTATGTGTTGTAAATGCCGAGGCTGATGGCTTCGTCATCACCGCCACCAGTAAATACTCGCTGACCTTTTTTTGCTTTGACGATCGCGGTGCCTGTGTCTTGACACATCGGCAAAATGCCACCTGCTGAGATACTGGCATTCTTGAGCAAGTCGAGCGCAACAAACCGATCGTTGTCACTGGCTTCCGGGTCTTTCAGAATGTTTGCTAATTGCTGCAAGTGCGACGCGCGCAGTAGGTGAGCAATGTCTCGCATTGCATGCTCGGTGAGGTGGGTGATTGCCTCTGGCGAAACTTTTAGAAATGTTCCTTCGCTTGTCGAGAAAGTAGAAACACCTTGAGTGGTCAGTAATCGGTATTCGGTTGTATCCGGACCGAGAGGAAGCAACTCTGAATGTGCGAACGGCTCTTGCTTTGGCTTGGCCATACCTACACGCTACGCAAGACTTACGCCAGCGCTGGTGTGCCCTTGAATGAGCCTGGATCGCCCGCCACTGGAAACTGGGGTTGCTGCCATTGCACGGTTTGTGCAATGTGGTTAGCGACTGTGCGCCATGACGCTGGGCTCCAACCTTCGGCTGCTGCTGGCACGGTGCCATCGCTTTGGATGAAGACAAAAGCTGGCAATTGGCTGAGGCCGAGCTGTTTGATCATGATGCGATCTGGGTCTGAAAAGGTGAGGAACTGAGTAGCAAGTGGTCCAAGAAACTGTTTTGCTTCTGACGGTGAACCAGCAACGATGAAATTGACTCGAACTGCAGCATCTGCAAACTGATGCAAAACGCGAGCTGCTGTTTCAAGAATCCATGCACTTTCGTTAGTGAACGGATCGATGACCACGGATGCGAGATGGAAAGTAGTGAGCCATTCGCGAAGCGGGCGGGCATCGCCGGTGAGCGGTTGGAGCATGGTGTCGAGTGAAGGTGAAGTTGTCACACATTTGACGGTAGCAAGTCGGCACTATCGTTTGGGAAATGCACCCCATTGAGCATCTGCGGTATGTGGCACGTGCCACTGGGGCCGACCCGGTTTCGCTTGTCAATGAAACGGCACAGGCCCTGCGTGGCTTGCGGTCTGAGCCCGCTGGATTGGTGCTTGCTGCCCGACGAATTGTTGAGCGTCACCCCACGTGCGCGCCTTTGTGGTGGCTGTGCGCAAGCGTGCTTGCCGCGGCCGACCCTTTTGATAGAGCGCGGGAACTGAGTGCTCTGATGGACGCAGACGAAACCACAAATCATTTGGTGAGTGCACTGCCTGCCGATGCGACGGTTTGCATCGTTGGGTGGAACCCAACCGCTCTCGAAGCGATTGCTCGTCGTGGTGATTGTCGCGCAATCATCATCGATTCATTTGGCACTGGTGATGCTGCAGTGAATGCACTCGAGCGACTTGATATAGATGTGCAAGGAGTGACTTTGGAGCACGCAGCAGTAGGTGTGCGGATGAGCGATGTCGTGATTATTGATGCACTCGGTTGTGGTGGCACCGAAGTGCTGAGTGTTGGTGGCTCACATGCAGTTGCGGCGCTCGCATATTGCAACAATTTGCCGGCGTGGACTGTGACAAGGCTTGGCACACGTTTGCCGATCGAGTTATGGAATGCAATGAAGCTGGCCAATCGCGATTCCGATGCTCCTTGGCGCAGCGACGTAGATGTGATTCCCCGTCAACTACTCGGGCGGTTCGTTGGACCTACGGGTATTTCGGATATCGACTTAAATGCGGCGCAAAATACAGTGCAAAATATTGTTGGGGAATGCCCAGCGTCCACCGAGATGCTGGTGCGAAGCGCGATGTAGCCTAAGAACTATGTCTTTACGCTCACGAAACCTCCCACGCCGTTCCTGTCTCGCGATTCCTGGTTCATCTGAAAAGATGATGGGCAAAGGACCTGGCACCAATGCAGACATGGTGTTTTTGGATCTTGAAGATGCTGTTGCGCCGAAGGAGAAAGAAGCTTCTCGTGCACGCATCGTCAGTGCAATTCGCGGACACGACTGGGGCAACAAAGTTTTATGCGTTCGCATCAATGACTGGAGCACCAAGTGGACGGCATACGACATCTTGGAAGTTGTTGGTAACGCGGGCGAGCGCCTAGATGAAATCATGTTGCCGAAAGTTGAAAACGCAGCGCAAGTAGTAGCTGCAGATTTGTTACTGCGACAGGTCGAGATTGCAAGTGGTCTCCCAGTTGGTCACATCGGAATCGAAGCGCAAATTGAAACCGCCCGTGGTCTCATCAATGTGGAAGAAATTTGTGAAGCAAGCCCACGTCTTGAGACCATCATTTTTGGACCAGCAGATTTTTCGGCAAGCATGGAAATGCCTGTGCTCACAGGTGGCGTGCAGATCCCTGACTACCCAGGCGATCACTTTCACTATGTATTCAGCAAGATTCTGATGGCTGGTCGTGCAAACGGATTGCAAGTGATTGACGGACCTTTCCTGCATGTGCGCGACAACGATGCTTTGCGTGACTATGCAAAGCGCACGCGCACACTTGGCTACGACGGCAAGTGGGCGTTGCACCCAGACCAAGTAGATGTGTTGAACGACGTGTTTTCACCAACACAAGAACAGTTTGATAAGGCATGGCAGATTTTGGACGCTTACAATCAGGCGACCGAAACTGATGGCAAGGGTGCCGTGATGTTTGGCCTCGAGATGATTGACGAAGCAAGTCGCAAGATGGCTCTCAAGTTCATCACTCGCGGCGAACTCGCAGGTCGCACTCGCACACCACAAGCGTGACAAAACGTTTTGATGCAATCCTGTTTGATGCAGGCGGCATCTTTTTACTACCTGACCCAGTAACACTCGGCGCCGTCATTCGCCCGCTCGGCGGCGACGGCAGTATCGAAGGCTTGACCCGCGCGCATTACGCAGGCATGGCGGCAATAGACGCGATTGCTCAACAAGAGCAGGGCGCGTCAATAGATGCTTTTAGCTGGGATGGATATCGACGTGGGTATGCGTTGAGCGCTGGCGTTGCAGAAAAAGATATTGAAACTGCGATTGTCAAGTTGCGCAATGTCTTCTCGCCGTTTTTGTGGCGATTTCCATTGCTCGAGTCGGCGGCAGCATTATGGAAGATGCATCTTGCAGGATTACCGATTGGGATTGTGTCGAATGCAAGCGGACAGGTCGAGGCGACGCTCGCCAATCAGTGCATTTGTCAAGTGGGGGCTGGTGCGGGAGTGCCTGTCGAGATCGTGACCGACTCGCACGTTATTGGTGTTGCCAAACCGAACCCCGGAATCTTCGCCGATGCTTTGCGTTTAATGAACGGGAAGGGAATTGCCAATGATCGCATCGCCTATGTAGGCGACTCGTATGTGAACGACGTTGGTGGAGCTCAAAATGCTGGACTCATCCCGATCTTGCTCGATCCCTACGATCACCGTGCACATGAAACGTGCGAGCGAATTCATTCGCTCCACGAACTGCTTGCATTTATCTAGTTATAGCTAGATATACAACGTCTTATTTTGTGCCGGACTCTTCAACGAGTTTGCGCGCAATCACCTTGAGGCACAATGTTTCATCAGCGCCTTCAAAAATAGAGAGCACGCGAGCATCAACGAATAATCTGCTCACCGAATATTCTTCGGCGTAGCCAAAACCACCGTGAATCTGCATTGCTTCACGAGTGACCCACTCGGCCGCCTTGCATACATATGCCTTGACCATGCTCGCTTCCATTTGACCTTCGCCCTTGCCCATGAGTTTGGCAACCACATAACTGAACTGTCGCGAAGCCTGAATGATGGCAGCCATGCGTCCAAGCTTGATTTGGGTGAGTTGATATTCAGAGATGTTGCTACCAAAAACTTTGCGATTATTGGCGTATGCGAGCGCTGCTTCGTATGCAGCCTGCATCACACCAACTGCACGCGCTGCTGTTTGCAAGCGGCCATTTTCAAAACCACTCATTTGGTAATAGAAACCTTTGCCGAGGCCTGCTTCTTCACCGATTAAGTGGTCGGCTGGAACCCACCAGTTTTCAAGGGCGATTTCGTATGAATGCATGCCGCGATAACCGATGGTGTCGATTGGGCGGCCTTCCATTTTTCCGCCACCTGGCTGATCGAACATAAAGCCGTGTGCGTCACCAAGCGGTTTTGGCACAATCAACACGCTGAGGCCACGGTGCGTCTTGGTGCGATCTGTGTCAGTGCGGGCGAGGAGCATCAGCACGTTTGCGCGCGCGGCAAATGTGCACCAAGTTTTGACTCCATTGATGACGTAGCCGGCTTCACCCTTTTCGTTGTCTGCTTTAACGGCCGTGACTTTGATGTTTGCAACGTCGCTGCCATAGTCGGGTTCGGTCACTGCCACTGCTGCCATTACTTCAGCGGTTGCAAGTTTTGGAAGCCAATATTGTTTTTGTGCCTCGGTGCCGCCGTTGACAAGCGCGCGAGTCAGGATCTCGGGGCGAGTGATGAGTGACCCGCCAATACCGAGGGAAGCGCGTGAGAGTTCTTCGGTTGCAATGCAGTTGGCCATGTATTCACCATCGCCACCTTCAGAGAAGCCGCCGTACTCTGAAGGTACAGAGAGACCAAATGCTCCGAGGTCTGCAAGCCCTGCAATCACTTCTTCAGGCACATCTTCATTGAAGCGATGCACATGCTCGGCTCGTGGGGCAATGACTTTGCTGGCAAAACTTCTGAAAGTGTCTTGAACCATTTCGAAATCATCATCGAGATGTCGTGGACCAGATTTTTCTGCAAGCGATGCAATAAATACTGGATCACGGAATGTCGCCATGAAGTCGTATGCGCCTTCGAGTGGGTGCGGTTCGAGACCCCACAAGTGTTCTCTGCCTAAAAGTCGTGATGAAACTTCAAAAATCATGTCGGCGGTGAATGCGCAAGTAAGAAGAGCTTCGGTCTCACCCTTTGATCCGTAGTCGAGCATTGAGCGCGCAGTTTCTACTGCTGCAGCAGAATGTGCAAGATCGTATGCAAGTTGTTGATGAACATCAGGCCCACCAGTAGATGCAAGATGCGCGACACCTGTGTCGACAACTTTTTTGGCTTTTTCAATTGCTTGCGCCGCTTGGGCGAGGTCGCTAGTGCTTGACATGCTCTAAACGCTAGTTACATTTTGGGCTCTAGGCGCAACTCGGGCACGTTCAGCACCTACGATTTACTAATGGCACTGCCGAGCGGACTGAAGTCGACCCTCGTGGCTCTCAAGTGGTTGATTTTTGCCATCATCATCTACTTCTTTGTCTTGCCGCTCATACCAGGCTTTGGAAAAGCGTTCTCGGAACTTGCCAAGGTGCGGCCAAGTTTGTTGGTGTTGGGGCTTGGTCTTGAGTTAGCCGCACTTTTTGCTTACTCGTTGCTGACACATGCCGCCCTCGGTGATTCTCGTCACTCAATTTCGATTTGGCGACTCTTTCGTATTCAGTTGAGCACCAAGTCGGTGAGCAATGTATTGCCCGCTGGCAGCGCAGCGAGCAGCGCACTTGGATTTAAGTTGCTCACGAGCTCTGGAGTGCCGGGGCCTGATGCGGGCTTTGCACTCGCAACAGCAGGTCTCGGTTCGGCTGTAGTGCTCAATCTTATTTTGTGGGTTGGATTGATCGCTTCAATTCCCGGCCAAGGTGTCAATGCCGCTTACGGATCTGCTGCGCTTGTGGGCGTCATTTTGATGTTGGTGGCAACTGGACTTGTCGTTGGGCTTATCGATGGGCAAGGAAGAGCAGAACGAAGCATCAAATGGATTGCAACAAAGTTGCGAATGAATCCAGATAATGCAGCCGACGTGTTGCGTCAACTTGGTTTTCGTTTGCAGGGTTTGGCACGTGAGCCAGGACTGAAAGAACGAGTGTTTGTCTGGGCGCTACTCAATTGGTTGCTCGACATGGCGGCACTATGGGTGTTCTTGCTTGCGTTCGGCGCAAATGTTGACTTGCGAGGTCTGATCGTTGCATTTGGTCTTGCCAACATTATGGCCGTTGTACCAATCACGCCAGGCGGGCTCGGCATTGTCGAGGGTATTTTTATTCCAACACTCGTTGGTTTTGGATTAACGCGAAGCATTGCGACAGTTGGTGTATTGAGCTATCGCATTGCACAATATTGGATGCCGCTCATTGTCGGTGCAATTGTGTATTTAAGTTTGCGTGTTGGACCATGGGCCATTGATCGTCATGAAAAACTGAAGACATTTCGCAGGGTGGCGGTGGATGCAACAGAGCATCCGAGCAACAAATACAACTGGGCAGAGCATTACGCGCCTCGTGACCGCACAGGCCAGTTTCCGTTGCCAGACTTTAAGGGCTCATATTCGGGTGATGCCGATGACACGCCGATATGAGACATGCCAGTTCTCGTGTCAAGGGTAAAAATCGGTAGCGTTTACTGATATGACAACGCACGAGCGCCCATTTGGAAGATGTTTGGAAGATTTCATTGTTGGTGATGTGTATCGGCATTGGCCGGGCAAGACAATCACCGAAGCAGACAATCATTTGTTTTGCATGATCACGATGAATCATCATCCGCTGCACACGAATGATTGGTTTGCAGAGCAAAGTGTGCAGGGTCGCAATGTGGTCGTGGGTAACTTGGTGTATTCGTTGGTGCTTGGCATGAGCGTTCCCGATGTAAGTGGCGCAGCAATCGCAAACCTAGAGATAGAAACACTGCAACACAAATTTCCAACATTTCATGGCGACACCATTCACGCAGAGACGCGCGTGCTTGAAACGCAGGAGTCAAAGTCAAAGAATGATCGCGGTGTCGTCACTGTCGAAACTAAAGGTTTCAACCAAGACGGCAAAGAAGTGTGCTATTTCCGTCGCCGAGTAATGGTGTGGAAACGGTCCGCACTGCCAACACGCAATCGCCCATATGACGGTCAAGACGTCTGGAATCAATAGACGCAAACGACGCGATCGTCGAGATCGCCGAAATCGTTGATCCACTATTGGGTTGGGGGCTTCCACAGCTACGCGACTTTCCTTGGAGGCAAACCAATAACCGCTGGCATGTGTTGGTGAGTGAGGTGATGTCGCAACAAACCCAAGTGCATCGCGTGGTGCCAAAGTTCAGTTTATTTCTCGAACAGTTTCCAACTCCAACAGTGTGTGCGGGTGCAGCGCTTGGCGAGTTGTTGGAAATTTGGCAAGGTCTTGGGTATCCACGACGTTGTCGCAACTTGCATGAAGCAGCAAAAGTCATGGTGTTGCGCCATAGCGGCGAAGTACCAACAACGCTTGAAGAACTTGTGGCACTGCCCGGTATCGGTGACTACACGGCGCGAGCAGTGATGGCATTTGCTGATCACGCCGATGTTGGCGTGGTGGATACCAACGTTGCACGAGTGCTCGCCAGAGTGAACAACAAAGTGCTCGGCAAGAAAGAAGTGCAGTCAATCGCTGATGCCATAGTGCCTGAAGGACTTGGTTGGGAATGGAACCAGGTGATGATGGATTTTGGTGCAACTGTGTGCAGTGCCCGTGCGCCGCAATGCGCGAGTTGCGTTATCAGCAATAAATGCGAATGGAAGAAGCATGGTGGTGTTGACCCAGCCCCTGCAACTGCTGGAACGAGTAAGCCACAATCGCGTTTTGAGGGTTCTGACCGTCAGGCGCGTGGCAAGTTAATGAAAGCGTTGGTCTCTGGTGCAGTGCGTACAAACGATGCAGCAAAAGTGATGGGGCTAGTTGAGCAACCGGAACGCTGCAATGCAATCGTGCAAAGTCTTTTAGAAGATGGACTGATTGCGCAAGTTAATGAGTGGTATCAGCAGCCGTGATCATGCCAAGAATTTCTTCAAACGCCTGATCGGCGTATGCAGCCATTTCTTCGTCGGTGCGATCTTGAATGGGGTGGGGAACAAACATGCGCTGTACGTCTGGCATGCCAAGTGCAACAGACTGGGCGATAGCTGCTTGACGAAACTCTGACGAAGCAATGAACATCGACGGAATACCACGAGTTTCAAGATCGACGATGTCGTGCACACTGCACGACGTACAGCTGCCTCAATCGGCGAGTGCTTCGATGACTACGTTGCAAGTAATGGCAATCTCGTGGCGTAAGTCAACGGGAGCAGGTTTCGTGAAAGTTGGTTTACGAAATCGCTTGACAGTTGCGCCAACACCGACGAGTCTGCGCTCTAACTGATCGAGAAATACATCACCTCTGGCTTTGGAAATATCGAGCAGGCCAACAGTGAGACCCTTGAGCGAACTTGGTCGTGCAAGTATTTGGCGCTGCGAAGGATTTCGTTCGCTCGTTGGGTCGAGCACAAATCGTGCTGTGTCGGTATTACTCATCGTGTTCCCACATTAGTAACGAGTTGTGTGACGGGTTCGGAGCCGACCGCGCCACTTGCCCAGCCGCCAATGATCTCTGAAAACAATCCTGCGCCACCGCCAGCATGAACAAGCAGGATTCCGTTTGGTCGAAACTTTGAAACGGTGAGTTGTTCGTACTTTTGCAAGACGCCTTCGGCCATGCCATGACTACCGCGAACGATGTCAGTTCCTTTGAGTTGCAAGCGCGCGTGTAACTCATCTATAACGCGCTCGCGGTTCCAGCCCGCATCTCCGAATACTCGCGCGTGCTCAGGACCAACGACGAGCATCGCGTCATAAGCAAGCGGGAGCTTTGGGTGTTCAACAGTAAGCAGGGTGGCGGCAAGTGAAGTCACAAGTTGTTCTGGGGTGCGCGCAAGTTGGTCGGTGACACAGCGTGGGCCCTCACCTGCAAATACCGTTACTGCGTCGGTATCTGGAGCGACACCGCGAGCAACTGCGAGAGAGGTCCATGGAGATCCCACTTCATCTTCTGCAAAACAAAAACTGAGTTTGCCAGGCATGCCATGCGCAGCACGGTCGATTTCGCCCGGACGACCACCACCAACATTGCGGATTGTGAGTTGCACTGCACGACCGATGGTCATGTTGGCGCGATTGCCTTGGCCGAGCACGTTGACGCCACTATTCATTCCAATTGCTCGCGAGCCTGGTCCGCTACAAACAATTACTGGACCAACCGGCATCGTGGTGGCTAATACACCGTGCATATTGAATTCGTCGGTGCACACAGCCTTGAGTGCTGCAATTACCCATGGAAGATATTCGGGCAGGCAGCCAGCCATCACGGCATTGATCGCAATCTTTTCGACAGTGAGTTCAACTAAATCGGGCGGTGCAATTGCAACAACGTCGGATGGTGCGAGTGAAGTACCGCTCAGCATGCGCATCACGCGTTCTTCCGTAGGAGGCACCACTGGCAATCCGTCTGTCCAGCCACGGGCAAAAAGGGCTTCCATCTCGTCTTCGAGTGATGCAATTTCGATTCTGCGCGAAACAATCAATGATCCTTCAAATTTTGCGCGTAGTGCGTCTACTTTGTCGGGATCAACACTGAGCGATCCACATCCAGGTCGATAAGCAGGAAGCCCATCACCGATGTTTGGCATATCGAACAAGCGTGACCATTCGTCGCGCAACCAGCCAACTGTGCGATCAACTTCCACGCCATCAATTACGTAGATCACAGTTGGAACTGTTTCGACCTTGTTGTGCCAACTAGTCGATAAGTCTGCGTCGTGAATGACACTGACACCATCTGGAAACGATGCATCGTCTTGCGAATAAATCGTGATGCCATGTGACAACTGCAATTGTGTCAACAGCGGAGCAACCATTACGCAAGTTGCACAGTCGCGCTTGACTATTACATGCACGCCATCTGGCAACGTGCTTTCAGCGCCAGAGCTAGGCATTCTTGGTGATCCAATCGATGATCAGTTTGTTTACTGCCTTTGGTTGCTCGAGTTGCATGAAGTGTCCCGCATTCTCAATAATTTCGACTCGAGCATTTGCAGGAGCAACTGTCGCTGCATGTGTCGCAACATCGACGCCGATACACCCGTCATTGCGACCGTGCAGATACAGAACTGGTTGTGTTGGGGTTTCGGATTGAGCGAGTATTTGCGCTTCGTGAAGCTCTGGATCTTTGTAACCCGCACCGAGAGTTGCGCGGTAATAACCAAGTGCGGCTTGCAGGTTGGCGGGGTCTGTAAGACATGCTTTTGCATTGACGAGATCATTCGTTGCATCAAAACCTGGCGACCACTGGGCCCACAACATGTCAATGAATGCAAAGTTGTTGGCCGACACCAAGAAATCACTCAATGCATGTTGGAAGAAAAACATGTACCAGCTGCGCTGCAATTGTGTGAGGTTGCCCATGAACGCCGCACCCATAGTGCCCCACGGTGGTACTCCCATGCCGACAACACGCTTCCAATTATCGGGAGCAAGTATTGCCGCGCCGTAAACGGCTGGTGCGCCCCAGTCATGTCCGATTATTACGGCGTCTTGCGAACCACCGAGTGCGCTGTGAAGTGCATTTGCATCAGCGCTGAGGGCGGCAGTTTGGTAAGCACCATTTGGTGCAACGCTTGTTGGTGCAAAACCACGCATAAATGGTGCAACTGCATGAAAGCCTGCATCGGCAAGTGCTGGTAGCAGATGTCGCCACGAGTGCGCAGAGTCGGGGAAGCCGTGCATGCACAATGCGAGGGGTCCAGATCCACATTCGAGATAGGTGAAG
>JBIKID010000084.1:0-6639 GCA_044361815.1 Ilumatobacteraceae bacterium
CATCAAGACGGTTGCTGGAACCAATGAGTTCATGAGCTTTTTACGGCGATCGGCGGTTACACCGAGGACGATAAGCAATTCGATGACGAGCAATGGAACAGTGATCAGCCAGTCGGCGTATCGGTAGCCCTCGTTGACAGTGCCTTCTGCCCAACCACTCCACATGCGGAAGTAGTGGTATCCAGCGATTCCAACGACAACAGCGGAAACTGCAACACCATTTCGGTACTGCTTAGCAACGCTGTTCATTTGGGTAAGGAAGTAAACAAACGCGCCGAGCATGACCGCTGTTCCGAAGGACAGGGCGTTGTAGACGAGTTGGTTCAATTGTGCATCTTCTAACACTTGCTTCATAATTTCTGTGCCTTTCGGTTAGTGGTAATTCCAATCCGACAATATCGCAAATGAACCTCGAGGTAAAGGTTCGTACGGATTGTTACTGCCTAGTAAAGGGATTGTCACGAGTATCAAACACCCAAAAGGTGCCGTTAAGCCCTACTTGGCGTTGTCGGATGAGTACGCAGTCAGGCGGTCGTGCCTGTGATGCGTCTCGATATAACGAATGGTGCCAGAACGGCTGCGCATGACGAGGCTGTGGCTGCGTGCGCCATACGCGTCATATCGAACGCCGCGGAGCAACTCTCCGTCGGTGAGACCGGTTGCTGCAAAGAATGCATCATCGCCACTCACCAAGTCATTAATAGTGAGAACTTTTGTGAGGTCGTAGCCAAGCGCAATCGCCGCATTCTTTTCTTCGTCATTGCGTGGATGCAAACGACCAAGAATTTGGCCGCCCATCGCCTTGAGAGCCGCTGCTGCAACAACACCTTCTGGCGTGCCGCCAATGCCCATGAGGATGTCGACACCAACTTCACTTGAGGCTGCTGCAATCGCTGCAAAAATATCGCCGTCAGTGATGAGGCGAATGCGAGCACCAGTCGAGCGAACTTCGGCAATCAAATCGTTGTGTCGATCGCGCTCCAGAATCATCACGGTCAGTTCGCTCAGCGGTTTCTTCATCGCTTTGGCAACTTCTTTGAGGTTTTTTGTAGGTGAGACATTGAGGTCAATCGCATTTGCGGCTTCGGGGCCAACAGCAATCTTTTCCATGTACACACATGGGCCTGGATTAAACATGGCACCACGTTCGGCAACCGCGATTACTGAAAGTGCATTGCCGCGACCCATTGCGGTGAGCGTTGTGCCGTCGATCGGATCGACAGCAACATCGGCAAGCGGATTTGAACCATTGCCAACGCGCTCACCGTTGTAGAGCATTGGGGCTTCGTCTTTTTCGCCTTCACCGATAACAACGATGCCGTCCATGCTGACGGTGTCGAGCACATTGCGCATTGCATCAACTGCTGCGCCATCGGCACCTTTTTTGTCTCCACGACCGACCCAACTGGATGCGGCGAGCGCTGCGGATTCGGTTACTCGAACCAACTCCATCGCAAGGTTGCGGTCTGGACGTTCCTTGGCCGGCATGAGCATTCATCGTAGTCGCAAGTCGTATCTGGGCTCAAAACAAGTAGCGTTTGTCTTGTGAGTGAATGGAACCCTAAGGACGCCGACGCGGCAAGCACGCGCTACGACCTGACGGATTGGACAGTCGATGAGCGAGCCGATGTAGTGGCCGCACTTGCCCAAGCCGAGGTGGCACATGCATGGGACGGCGACGAATTGGTGGTGCCTCAGGATCAAGAAGAAGTCGTCGAAGACATCTTGGACGAACTCGAAGAGCAGATGGATGCTGATGACGCTGAAGAAACTGCTGACGACAACATCACAGAGTACGAACTTGACGAATGGACAGAGGGCGAGCGCAAGCAACTGTGTGAGATGCTCGACAATCTAGATATTGGATACCGATGGGATGGCACTGTGTTGCTGGTGCCAATTGGTGTTGAAGCTGTAGTTGATTCGTGTCTCGACTCGATTGATAGCAGGGGTGTTGAGTTCACCGAAGGTAAGTAGTTGAGCGAAGCAGCCGAAGTACTTGCCGAAGTCGAGTTTTGGCATTCGCGGCCGATCACGCCAACACGCCGACTCTCGTTGGGGCACATCATGTTGCCTGTAGACCCCGCGCCAGGCCTCGGTGGAATATTGCTCGGCGGAATCATTGCTCAATATGTTGGTGACGTGCATGAAGACATGATTCCTGATGTGCATCGATTGATCAGCCAGGTGGAGCGAGGCGAGCGCATTGTGCAGCCACGATTGCGCCACCGTTATCAAGCCGATCGACACGGGCTTGGACGAAGCGTGCACCGCTTGGTCAACGTAGATAACGAAGTGCAGTTTCAGTTTTCGGAAACCGGTGCACCCTTGCAACATGTGCTTGGTGCTATCTATGTGCTCGAGCGCTTGGACGGTTCAGTGCGCAAACAACTCGCACCGATTTTGCTGAAGGCCATGACCTGGCGCGGACCACTCAATCAGATATTTGTTTCGTATCTCACCGGTAGTGGATCATCAACAATTTCTGCGCTGACAGACCCGCGAGCATGGGCTCTTGAAATCTTGGGATTTCCTGCGGGCACTATCAAGCCTTCAAAGAAAGAAGTGCAAGCTCGTTTTCGTGACAGTTTGCGCGACGTGCACCCAGACCATGGTGGCGATCAAGGATCTGCCGGTAGATCGATCATTGACTTGGGTGAAGCACGCAGAGTTTTGCTCAGTTGATGAATGCACGCGGACTCGTACTTTTTCCTGGCGCTGGAAGCGACTCACAACACTCAGCGTTAATTGCCATAGAAAAAGCAGTTGCGCCACTACCAACATTGCGAGTCGATTTTCCTTACCGACTAGCTGGCAAAAAGTTTCCTGACAAATCTCCTGTATTAATCGACTGTGTGAAATCCGCTGTGCGCGAGTTTGCCAAACAACTGCAGTGCAATACCGAGCAACTCGTGATCGGCGGTCGGTCAATGGGCGGGCGCATGTGCACAATGGCAGCGAGTGATGAGGTCGATCCGCTCAAGGTTTTAGGCATCGCATGCATCGGATATCCATTGCATCCACCAAAGAAACCCGACAAGTTGCGCACGGAGCATTTTGGCAATCTGCACAGCCCACTGCTGTTTATTAGTGGCACGCGAGATGAGTTTGGAACGCCAGAAGAATTGGAATTGGCATGGAAGTTGTTGCCAAAACAGCCGACCGTGCAGATGATTGAAAAAGGTCGACACGAATTGCGTGGCGCCGATGCACAAGTTGCAACACTTGTGGCGCAGTGGTTACAAAATCTGTAACAGAGAATCTTCGGGATTGAGCTCTTCGAGTTTGCGGTGTGCTGTTTCGGGATACTTGAGAAACACGAGTACGGCAACAAGTACCGGGCCCATCGCAAGACTCATCATCACGGTTACATAACTGACATCGCGATCAAACAAGAGCCCTGCACCGATTAATCCAAAACTTCCGCCAATCAAAGATGCAGTGGTGATGATTGCAGATGCAACGTTGCGCTTTGCTGTGGGGAAGAGTTCGCTGCGAAACACAGCCATCGCGGGGTAAGCAAGACCCAAACAAATGCCACCCAAAATCGCTGTGAGCCACATCGTGAAACCACCAAAACCATACGAAGCAGCAATCAAAATTGCGCCGAGAGGGATGGTGATGATGGCTAGTTTTTTACGACCTTGTCGGTCGGCAATACGACCCCCGACAACCAAACCAATGGATGCTGGAATAGCAGTGATTATCGTGAAAAGAGCGACAAGTGATGCTGAATAATCGCGCACATCTTTGAGATAACGAATCTGAAACACCGATGCTGTGGCAACAAAGATGTTGGTCAACACTGCAACAGCAATCTGTAGCCACAAGCGATCGCGATGCATGTGTGCCGATACGGCTGCCGAATGATGCGTGGGGCTTTCTTCTTGTTGCTGATGTCGTAGAGCAAGAAAGCGCTCAGTCTCCGGAAGCGCGCGTGTGAGCACGACCGCAACGAAAAGCCACACCAAACCAACTACATATACATATCTCCACGAACTGTCGGAGATGCCAGCAAGTGGTAAAGCGCCAACAGCCGAGCCCGCACCAACGCCACTGCCAACAGCGAGCACACTGAGAGCCCAAGCCCGTGTGTTGGTGCCCATTTCTTCGGTAGCGAACACGATAATAAAAATGCTGAGTGAGATTCCTAATGGACGACCGATTGCTTGCGTTGCAACAAGAAATCCAAACGACGGAGAGAGCGCGCCGAGCGAAGCGACAATCGGCGCAAGCCAACTCATTGCAACAATCATCTTGCGTCGACCAAAACGGTCTGCAGAAAATGCAAACGGCAATGCAATCACAACGCCCCAGCGCACGATGGCTGCAGCGAAACCCTGGCCACGCTCGCTCACATCAAATTCGGCTGCAGCGTAAGTGGCGGTCTGCGTAAAAACGGTGTTGACGAACGACGCCGGCAAGCATGCAAGCCACAGCAACCACAGCACATTTCGTTGACGAATAGTGAGTGGCTCAGACGCCGCAAAACCCCGCAATACAGGTATTTTGCGAGTTATCGAGTCGCTAGAGGCCACCGCGCGAGCATACTGAATACGTTATGCAAATCGTTGTCCAGCGCTCATCCATGCTTCACGGCGAGGTGCAGGTGCCAGGAGCAAAAAACTCGGTGCTCAAACTGATGGCCGCAACGTTGCTTGCAGAAGGCGAGTTTCGGCTCACCAATGTGCCCGACATTGCCGATGTAACGACAATGTGTGAGTTGCTCGAAACGCTTGGCATGTCGACACAACGACTCGATGCACACGAATTGCTACTCACTAATACTGGCAAGATCACGCCGATTGCGCCATTTGAATTAGTTGACCGAATTCGCGCTTCAATCAACCTGCTTGGCCCATTGCTAGGCAAATACGGTCACGTTGACATTGCGATGCCTGGCGGTGACGATTTTGGTTCACGCCCAATTGACTTGCATGTCGCTGGGCTTGAAGCGATGGGTGCAATTTTTGATTTAACGCGCGATGGTGTGAAAGCAACAGCAACGCATCTGCACGGTGCGCAAATCACTTTGAAGTTTCCGAGTGTTGGCGCAACAGAAAATATTTTGATGGCCGCCGTGCTTGCCGACGGTGTGACAGTGATCGACAATGCTGCGCGCGAACCAGAAATTGGCGACCTGTGCAACATGCTCAATGAAATGGGCGCAAACATTGCGGGCGTTGGTACCGCCAAATTAACAATTACCGGCGTTGCTCCATCAGCACTGCACGCAGTAACTCATGAAGTGATACATGACCGAGTGCAGGCTGCCACATATATTGCTGCAGTTGCAGTGACGGGGGGCGATGTATTTGTGCGCGGAGCACGTGCCGAACACATGGAAATGCTGCTCAATAGATATGCGGAAATGGGTGTCAGCATCACACCTCAATCAGACGGATTGCGTGTTGTGGCAACTGATCGACTGCGATCAATCGATTTTGCAACGCTGCCTTACCCAGGAATTGCTACTGACTACAAGCCACTGCTTGTTGGCATGCTCAGCATTGCGAGTGGCACGGGGATTGCAACTGAGAATTTGTATCCAGGGCGTTTTCGTTATGTCGATGAGTTGCAAAAACTTGGCGCCGACATACACATCGACGGGCATCATGCAGTAATTCGTGGCGTCGAACAGTTGGTGGGTGCCACAGTCAACGCGCCAGACATTCGCGCGGGTGCTGCACTAGTAGTGGCAGGCTTGGTTGCGAGCGGCGAGACTGTCATCAACGACATTCATCACATTGATCGCGGCTACGACGACCTGGTTGGCAAACTGGCGGCTCTTGGCGCCCTTGTTACTCGCCGTTCGTAGGCGCTGAACCCTCAAGGCTTTTGCGCTCGGCTACTTGCCGATCGGCACGGCGTGTTGCCTGCCACAGCACCAACACAATGACGGCAATCGGCCCTGCAACAAGCAAGATTTCGTCCCAACCACCCTGATGAGCAAGCACCCCCGTATCGTAGAGGCGAGCAAACGAATCGGAGAACTTCAGTGACAATGCGAACTCAGGTAGAGGAAACAATCGAAGTGATCCGGCCAGCGCTCCAGGCCGACGGCGGCGACATCGTGCTGCAAGAAGTTGATGAAGTAACGGGAATCGTGAAGGTAACTCTGGTTGGCGCCTGCGGAACATGCCCGGCATCGGACCAAACTTTGAAGGCCGGTATCGAGCGAATTATGCGTGACCGTGTTGACGGCGTCACCGAGGTCGTGGCGGTATAACTGGTGGCACCCCGCGTCACTGATCCAACTGCACTTTTTGCGAGCGCAGTAAACGGTGATCGTGGTTCGCTTGCACGTTTGTTGTCGTTGATTGAACGCGGCGGCGATGATGCGCGCACAATTGGTCGACTTACGTATCCAAAAAGTGGCAATGCATACACCGTAGGTATTACTGGTGCGCCGGGTGCTGGCAAGAGCACACTCACGAGCGCAGTGATTGGACATTTGCGCGCACAAGATCTCAATGTTGCTGTGCTTGCAATTGATCCGTCATCACCGTTTACTGGTGGCGCAATTCTTGGTGACAGAGTGCGCATGCAAGATCATGCAACCGACACCGGTGTGTTTATTCGCAGCATGGCAACACGCGGACATCTTGGTGGATTGTCGCTTGCAACAACCGAAGCAAT
>JBIKID010000085.1:0-6523 GCA_044361815.1 Ilumatobacteraceae bacterium
CGTTCGGCCATTGGTCTTTCCCAACGTCATCGGTCTTTCCCAATGTCATTCCCCGCTTCTGTTGCCAGGCTGCGGTGAATTGGCCCCGTGCGACCTTGCGGCTCACGATTGCTCTCTACCCCTTAATGAATTAAGCGGCGAGAGCGAACTGCTTGTTGGCAGTTGTTTTTTTGCCCCGTTTTACGAGTCTGAGCAACTCGGGTCGCACGATCGCCCAGCGACACTGACGTCGAAACCTGTCAGCCCCATTGAACTTTCGTAACGCACTCAGTGTAGGGCGGGGGTGTGCGCACTTACTCAGGTAGCTATTGCTGTGCTTGTCGACGGCTGCGCCCTGCTTCACGGCGCATTTCGAGTTCTGATTCTTTTTTGGCAATTGCTTGGCGGCGGTCGGCTTTTTGTCGGCCTTTGGCGAGTGCTAGTTCAACTTTGACTCGACCTTTTGATAGCCGTAGTTCGAGTGGCACGAGTGTGAGTCGTTCTTGGGCAATGCGATCTTGCAAACGACGAATCTGTTCTTTGTGCATCAACAACTTGCGCCGGCGAGTGGGGTCGTGTGCATCTGATCCGTTGGCAAATGCGTATGCGCCAATGTGCATTCCGTCGAGCCACATCTCGCCGTTGCTTGCGTGGGCGTATGCATCAGCGATTTGAACCTCTCCTGATCTGATGCTTTTGACTTCACTTCCGAGCAGCACAATGCCCGCCTCGACGACATCAATGACGTCGTAGTCGTGGCGCGCCTTTCGGTTGCTTGCGAGCAACCGGTTGTTCTCGGGATCTTCAGGGTTCTTCATTGTTCGTTTAATCATACGGCTAGCCTGAAATTGCTATGAGTAGCGATCCAACGCGTCCCCTGCAGGTTTCTGCATCAATCATGAAACAAATCGGCGATCACGCCATCGCGTGTTATCCCGAAGAGGCATGTGGGTTACTTGTTGGATCGGGAGCCACCAACACGGTGCTCGAGTTTCATCCAACAGAAAACACAGCCAAGTCAGCTCGGGTGTACACCATCAATGCTCGCGAGCATTTGATTGTCGAGCGTGATGCGGAGGATGCGGGTCATGAAGTGATTGGCGTCATCCATAGCCACACTCACACTGAGGCCTATCCGAGCGGTACCGATGTGGCTCAGGCTCCAGACCCAACCTGGCACTACATGATCGTCACCCTCAAACGGGGAGTGCCCGAGCCCCGCAACTTTCGCATCATCAACGAAGTGATTACGGAGACACCAATCCAAGTGTCGTAATACAGGTGTCGGAAGGCTCTTGGCCTTGCTGTGCAGAGTCCTAACGGGCTCGGTACAATTATGACCAATGCGGTCAACAATACAGAGTTCTTCCAAGGCGCTACATGAGAGTGTCCTCGACCTCATCGGCAACACGCCGTTGGTGGACGTCAGCAATTTGTCGCCGAATCCTGGTGTGCGACTGTTGGCCAAATTGGAAAACCAAAACCCATTCGGTTCGGTAAAGGATCGCATCGCATTGTCAATGATTGATCAAGCAATCAAAGAGGGCGCTCTTGTTCCTGGCCAACGCATCATGGAGCCATCGTCGGGCAACACCGGCATTGCGCTTGCTGCCATCGCGGCAATCAAGGGAAACCCGATCACGATTCTGATGCCAGAAAGCGTGTCGATCGAACGTCGTCAGATGCTTGAAGTTTTCGGTGCCGAAATTATTTTGACACCTGGTGGAGAAGGATCTAATGGTGCAGTGAAGCGCGCTGAAGCGTTGGCACTCGAACATCCCGAGTGGTGCTTTATGCACCAGTATCAAAACGATGCGAATCCTCGTGCGCATTATGAAGGCACTGGTCCAGAAATCTGGCGCGATTGTCCAGAGATCACTCACTTCGTTGCTGGCCTCGGCACGAGTGGCACGCTGATGGGTGTCGGTCGATATTTGAAAGAACAGAATTCGAACATTCAAATCATTGCGGTAGAGCCACCGTTGGGCGAGCGCGTTGAGGGCTTGCGAAATTTGGATGACGGCTACATTCCTCCAATTTTCGAAAACTGGCACGGCATTGATGTGCTGGATCGCAAGCGCGTAGTGCGCCCTCGCGAAAGTATTGAAATGACGCGACGCATGGTTCGTGAGTGTGGTGTATTTGGTGGCATCTCTGCCGGAGCGTCACTTGCAGGGGCACTTAAGGTTGCGAGCGAAATCGAAACAGGCACAATTGTGTTCATCATTTGCGATGGTGGCTGGAAGTACTTGTCAACGGGCGCATACACCGACGATTTGGATGCAGCAGAAGCATCAGCCGAAAAAATTATCTATTTCTAATAATTGCTTCAATAGCTTTAGTTGCTAGCCGCCGGCAACAAGCACAACAAGGCCCACCAGCACAATTGCAGCAGAAGTAATTCGTCTGCGGTGATCGCCTTCGTCGAGCATCTTCCACCCAGCGAATGCTGCGATAACGACACTTGATTCGCGAAGTGCCGCCACATAACCAACCGGCGCATGTTGGTAGGCAATCATGATCAACGCATACCCAGCGGTTGATGCGATGCCGGCAAGACCAAATCGTTTCCAGTTGTTTTTAATTGCTGGAATCATTTCGGTTCGTCGAGTGGATCCAACCCAAAGCGATGTGATTGTGGCAGCGCAGACGTTGAGTGCAAGTGCGTAACCGATTGCGTTGGACTGACGAGTTCCATGACCATCAACAATCGAGTACACAGCAATTGAAGAAGCAACAGCGAGTGCAGCGCCAACAACATGCCACGAACCGCTAGTCGCAAGTACAAGCAGTCCTGCAACTACTAACAAGATTCCGAATGCTGAAACAAATGAAATTGTGTCATCCAGGATGAGAACACCACCGAGTGCTGCTGCGAGTGCTCCGCCACCACGCACGATTGGATACGACATTGAAAAGTCGCCGCGGTCGTATGCGCGTGAAAGCAACAAGATGTAAGGAACGTGAGTTGTCCCGCTCACTGCAGCCCATCCCCATGCGATTGATGGTGGGCCAGAGATCAATGTCCACGCCAAAATCACCACGCCAGAGAGGGCACCTCCAATTGCAAATTGTCCCCACAGTGCTATTCGTTTGTCTCCACTTTGTTTGACAGAGATGTTCCACGATGCATGCAGCACTGCTGCACCGAGTGCGAGAACGGTCGCAAGAAGCACCTTCGCAGGCTATTGCAATGACATAAACTCAAAGGCGATGCCACTGTCCAACAAAGTTTCAAGTGACAGCCCAATTGGCATGTTCGACTCGGGATTTGGTGGGTTGACTGTTGCGAGAGCCCTCATCGATTTGATGCCGCAAGAGAATTTGGTCTACATCGGTGACACAGGCCGATATCCGTATGGAAACAAACCAGCCGACGAAGTGCGCGGGTATGCAAAAGAGTTGGCATGGAGTTTGGTGCGCGAATACGGCGCGAAAATGATTGTTGTCGCATGCAATACAGCTGCTTCGGTGGCACTTGATGAACTTGTTGATGAACTACCAGTTCCGGTGATCGGAGTAATTGACCCAGGTGCGCGTGCGCTTGTGCGAGTTACGCGCAACAACAAAGTTGGAGTCATTGGCACGGTCGGCACAATCTCATCTGGTGCGTATGTGCAGGCAATACGAGCAACGGGTGCTTCTGTGACCCTCACCAGTGCAGCCTGCCCAGGATTTGTCGAGTTTGTAGAGCGAGATCAAACCACTGGCGATGAAGTGATGGTGTTGGCCGAGCGCTTACTTGCACCGGTGCGAGATGCTGGGGTTGATTCGTTATTGCTTGGGTGCACCCACTATCCATATCTTTCGCGTGTTATCAGCGATGTGATGGGTTCAGGGGTGGTGCTGGTGTCGAGCGCAGACGAGACTGCATTTATTGTGAAACAAGAATTAGAAACAACACAGTTGATGCGTAAGGGCGAAGACAAATCGACTGGTGAACACAGATTTTTGTCATCCGGAGATATTGCATGGTTTGCTCAACTGGGTCGGCGTCTGCTTGGCCCCGAGCTTGAATCAGCAACGCAATGGTCGAACAACAAGATCTAACAACAACAGGGAGAAATACACATGGCACGGTTTGATGGCAGACAAAACAATGAGTTGAGGCAGATGAGTTTTCAACGCGACTTCACAGAAATGTCTGCTGGATCGGTATTGGTTTCATTTGGAAAAACTCGAGTGTTGTGTACGGCATCGGTAGATGAAGACGTGCCGCGCTGGATGAAGGGGAGCGGCAAGGGTTGGGTGACAGCGGAGTATTCGATGTTGCCCGGGTCTTCACCAGAGCGTGTAGATCGTGAAGCTGCAAAGGGCAAGCAGTCGGGTCGCACCGTCGAGATTCAACGCTTGATTGGTCGCGCTTTGCGTTCATCGTGCGACATGAATGTGTTGGGCGAGCGCCAGATTTTGATTGACTGCGACGTGTTGCAGGCCGATGGTGGCACTCGTACTGCAAGTATTTGTGGCGCATTTTTGGCTCTACATGATGCGATTACGCGTGTACAGCAAAACGGTGGCATTACTGCAAACCCGTTGCATTCACTATGTGCTGCAATCAGCGTTGGTATTCACAACGGCACACCAATCATTGACCTTCCATATGAAGAAGACTCAACAGCAGAAGTAGATATGAACGTGGTGATGCTGCAGCCGATTGCTGGTGGCGAAGCAACATTTGTAGAAGTGCAAGGCACTGCCGAAGGAAAAGCATTTAGTCGCAGCGAACTTGACGTGTTACTGGGTCTTGCCTCTGACGGAATTGGCCAAATTTTCAATATGCAGCGCGAAGTAATCGCAGTTGCACCAAGCAAGCGCGCACTGGGGAGATAATTGTGCTGCGCGTTGCGTGCGCGTCGGCAAACCCACACAAAGTTGCAGAGATCATTGACTTGATGGGCGGTGTCGTTGATCTGGTGCCACGACCCCAAGACTTGGCTGATGTAGTTGAAGACGCCGACACTTTGGAAGGTAATGCTCGGCTCAAAGCAGTTGCGGTGTGCGCTGCAACTGGACTGCCAGCGCTTGCTGATGACACCGGTCTTGAAGTTGATGCACTCGACGGTGCGCCAGGCGTGATTACTGCGCGGTTTGCGGGTGTTGGTGCAACAGATGCACAGAATCGGCAAAAGATGTTGGTGGAATTAGACGGGAAGGATGCAACGCAACGATCTGCTCGTTTTCGCACAGTTGCATTACTGCTGTTCCCGGATGGCCGCGAGATTGTTGCGCATGGTGTGTGCGAAGGTGTTATCGCTATGAAAGAAGTTGGTGATCGTGGTTTCGGTTACGACGCACTATTTGTTCCTGCTGACGGTGATGGTCGCACATTTGCGCAAATGACCATTGATGAAAAACATGATCTGTCGCATCGCGGCAGGGCTTTTCGTGCTCTTGCACAAATGCTGTAGTTACTCACCAACCACGAAGGTCAATTGCCCACTGGTCGACGACTGTATTGTCACTGATCACCCATGCATTTGCGTGCATCGCAATGGTTGGGTCAATGTGTGCAGGCGTAACACTTATTCGTGTTCCAACTGATGGTGGTGGCCCATCAGGTGTTGAAAAAGTTGTGTGTTCATCAGAACAGAACCACACGGAGTGACCATCAATAGTGGGGTTGCCGTGATCCATTCCCAGCGACTTCAAGCCAACATCCACGACAGACCACGAACTGTTTGATGAAATCACCGTGCCAACAATCCATGCCGCCTGTCGAAACGGAAAACCATGTTGGGCGTACTGCGTATCCATTAATGAATATGAACCCGCTTGAATTTCGGTAACAGCGGTATCTGCGTGCAGGTCGTAGGTGCCTGTTCCGCCAGCAGAAATTATTGTGCCACCTACGTCTTTCGCTGCATCACTCAAGAGTTTCATTGACTCTGCAACTTTTGCGAGGCGTTCACTTTTATCCAGCACCATCATCAGGTGGCCTTCGTAACCCATCACGCCGCGCACTTGAATACCAAGTTTGCGTGCTTTGTCGGCAAGTCGCCCAGCATCGGTTGGTGCACAACCACAACGAGGAAGCCCTACATTGACGTCGATCAGTACATTGCGAATGCCAGCCGTTGCGGCCGCCTGGAGTGTTTCGTCCGAATCAATGGCAACAGTGATCATCGATGACTCTTGTAGTGCAGCCATTGCGCTGAGCCGTGCAGTGTCAAGCGTTTCATTTGCCAGGAGCAAATCATTGCCAAGGCCAGCGTGCGCCATGCCGATCATTTCATTTGGAGTTGCGCAGGTAAATGTGGTGTGACCAGCACGCAACTGTTCTTTGGCAAGAGACGTGCACTTGGTGGCTTTCATGTGAGGCCTAAGGCGAGCGCCAGGAAGTAGCGAAGCCATCGTGTCGATATTGAAGCGCAGGATGTCAAGGTCAAAAACCAGTGCAGGTGTCTGCAGTTGATCGATGCCGTGTGACTCAACTCCCATAGTGCCGACGGAGAGACTCGAACTCTCACTGGCGGCGTCCTAAGCGCCGTGCCTCTGCCATTGGGCTACGTCGGCCAACGCCCACAAGGTTAGTGGTCACTAC
>JBIKID010000022.1:0-20724 GCA_044361815.1 Ilumatobacteraceae bacterium
TACCACCGACAAGCCATAGCCCGACTTGACTTCAAGTGTTGTAGTACCCGAGCACAAAGCCTCATATGCCAAATGTTGAGCATTGAGCGACAGCAGTTCATCGCTTGCTGCGCGCGTTGCCCTCATTGTGCTCTGAATACCGCCAGCAGCGTATGGAATCCCCTCCATCCGAGCCTCAAACTCTGATGCCCTGTCCCCTGCAAACACGATGTGCGTATGGCTATCGACAAAACCTGGGATGACTGCGCACCCGTCGCAACCAATCGGTTGCGCTTCGGTGTATTGATCGATCTGATCTTGTGGACCACACCAAACGATCTTGCCTTCATCATCGGCTACGAGGCCTGCATTGTTGATGATGCCAAGTGGACCGTTGCCAATTGCATGGTCATTTGTAACAAGGTGGCCAATGTTATTGAGCGCAAGCATTACGAGCCGTGCTTTGCGACAAGTGCCTTAGCGCGCTCTACGAACGAATCGTGATGAAAGAGATTAAATGAGTCCCATGTAGTCAATGTTCCCGAGTCGATTACTTTGTCAAGAAACAACAATCCGTCCAAGTGATCAACTTCATGTTGAAACGTGCACGCAGTGAGACCGAGTATGTCCTTGTCAATTGGGTTGCCTTCGCGGTCCCAAGCGGTCAGGTGCAGCCTGGTGTGGCGCGCAACTTGTCCACGAATACCTGGCACCGACAAACAACCTTCCATGTTTTCAAACATGTCATCGTCGAGCGGCGTGAGCACTGGGTTAACCAAAATGGTCAGTGGCACGCGTGGCTTGTATGGGTAACGCGGGTTGTTTTCAACCTCGACAGCGCAGATGCGCTGATGGCGCAGCACCTGGGTGGCTGCAAGACCTGCACCATTTGCATGACGCATTGTCTCAATGAGGTCATCAATAAATTGTTGTGTCTCGGGCAATGCAAGTTGCTCGCGAGTTACTTCTTTTGCCACCCACTTGAGCTCTGGGTGACCCACTGTTGCTATTGGTAATACAGCCATAAGGCTTACAGTGTAACGACTGCAGCAATTGCCCTTCCAAGTCCGCCGACCAAGTCGGGAATGGAGAGATGCTGGAAATCCTGCACTATTTGACGCCCACCCACCCATACATCTCGCACATCGGCAGGGGCTGCCGAATGAACGATGTGTGCGGCTGCTTGGCTTGCGTCAAACGATGCGAGACGCACAGAGTCGAGCGACAGCGCAATGAAGTCGGCCGGTGCACCTACTTGAATGCCGTATTGACCCCAACCTAAAGCGGTCGCCCCGCCAGATGTTGCAGCCTGCAACAAACTTGCTGGCGCATGCACGCCGCGTTTGCCGGTCACTAGTCGCTCATTGGTCTCTACTGCGCGAGCCTCTTCGAACATGTCAATAAATGCATTCGAGTCCGTGCCGATCGACAACACTGCACCACCCACACTCAACGCACTTGCGGGGCCAACGCCGTCTGCCAAATCGCGTTCTGTTGTCGGGCACATACACACACCACTGTGGCTTGAGCAAAGTAAAGAAATATCAGAAGCGGTCAAGTGAGTTGCGTGCACTGCAGTGAAATGCCTGCCAAGCAAACCTGCATCAGCCAACACCTGTGTCGGTGTCTTTCCAGTAGCAGCAATGCATGCAGCATTTTCTGCTGGCTGTTCACTCACATGCACGTGCACAACTTTGCCGTGACGATTTGCAACAACTTCTTCTAACTCGTTCGGATGCACAGCACGAACGCTGTGCGGCGCCATGCCGACAGTCCAACCTGGACCGTGTTCACCACTGAGATCGCCTTCCCCAAGAGCATCTACTCTGTCGAGCCAGTTGTCGATCGTGCCATCCGAAAAACGTTTTTGTTCAGCAAGTGGCTCTGGCTTGTCGAGTGCTGCATGCAAATAGGCAACATCAAGTAGCGCCATCCGAATACCTGCACGTTGCGAAGCAGCAACCATTGCGAGGCCCATCTCATTTGGGTTTGTATATCGTGTGCCGTCTTGCTGATGATGTATGTAATGAAACTCACCAACTCCGGTGATGCCACTGAGCGCCATCTCGGCAAAAGTCATTGCAGCGAGTTCGCCATAAGTTTCTGGTGTTAAGCGGTTGGCAATCTCGTACATCGGTGTGCGCCATGACCAAAAATCTCCTGCTCCACCATGCGTGCGCCCACGTAATGCTCGATGGAATGCATGGCTATGTGCGTTAACAAGGCCCGGCATCACAACTCCGGCAATGCGCACATCGCCTGCCTGTGCATCTACGCCATCTTCAACGCTTGAGATCACGCCATTGCTTACTGCAATACGCACGTTCGCAACGGCAGACTCTGTGCCCCGCCAAGCCCACTGCGCATGAAATGTTTGAGTTGTCATGATGCTCAATTGCTCAGCCTTCGCGCATCGGAATGCGCACTCCGCGTTGATCGGCAACCTCGATAGCCCTGTCATATCCGGCATCTGCGTGGCGGATCACGCCCATTCCTGGGTCGGCTACCAATACGCGCGCAAGCTTCTCAGCAGCCAAGTCGGTGCCGTCGGCAACTGCAACCATTCCGGCATGAATACTGCGGCCAATTCCCACACCACCGCCATGGTGGATACTCACCCACGTCGCGCCGCTCGCTGTGTTGACAAGTGCATTGAGCAAAGGCCAGTCAGCAATGGCATCCGACCCATCGAGCATCGATTCGGTTTCGCGATATGGAGATGCCACCGAGCCTGAATCCAAGTGATCGCGACCAATCACGATTGGTGCTTTGAGCTGACCCTTTTTCACCATCTCGTTAAATCGCAGACCAAGACGATGACGCTCGCCATAACCGAGCCAACAGATGCGTGCCGGAAGGCCCTGAAACGCAACGCGCTCTTTGGCCAAGTGAATCCATTTTGCTAAACCTTCGTCGTCAGGAAACTCTTCCATTGCGGCAGCATCGGTGGCGGCGATATCAGCAGGGTCTCCAGAGAGCGCGACCCAACGGAATGGTCCGCGTCCTTCACAAAACTGCGGACGAATATATGCCGGCAAGAAACCTGGGTAGTCGAATGCTCTGTCGTAGCCACCAAGTTGTGCCTCACGACGCAGCGAGTTGCCGTAGTCAAATACTTCCGCACCAGCGTCCATGAAGCCAACCATTGCAGCGCACTGCTCGGCCATGGCCAAGCGAGAACGCCTGATGTATTCGGCAGGGTTTGTTGCAAGTAAATTCTTCGCTGCATCTTCGCTCACATCGTTTGGCACATACGACAATGGGTCATGTGCGCTCGTCTGGTCGGTCACGATGTCGGCAGGGAAACCCATCGCCAACAATTTTGGAAATACGTCTGCAGCATTGGCAACCAGTCCGACCGACAAACGTCGTCGCTCTTTTTTTGCAGCCAGACATTGTGCAACCGCATCTTCGAGTGATGTTGCAACTACATCGAGATAACGGGTTTCAACACGACGATTCACACGCCAAGCGTCTACGTCAACGCACAATGCAACACCATCGTTCATGGTGATGGCAAGTGGCTGAGCGCCACCCATACCGCCAAGACCACCGGTGAGTGTGATGGTGCCAGCAAGTGTGTTACCAAACTTGCGGCGCGCAATCTCTGCAAAACACTCGTATGTACCTTGCAAGATTCCCTGAGTGCCGATGTAGATCCATGACCCAGCAGTCATTTGTCCATACATGGTGAGACCAAGGTCTTCGAGTCGACGAAATTCATCCCATGTTGCCCAGTCACCCACCAGGTTGCTGTTTGCCAGCAACACTCGCGGAGCCCACTCATGGGTACGAAACACCCCAACGGGCTTGCCGGACTGAACGAGCATCGTCTCATCGGGCTTGAGAGTCGTCATCGTGCGCAACATTGCGTCGTATGCATCCCAACTGCGCGCAGCACGACCTGTGCCTCCATAAACAACGAGATCATCTGGGCGCTCAGCCACAGCAGGGTCAAGGTTGTTTTGCAGCATCCGATATGGCGCCTCGATCTGCCAGTTGGCGCACGTGAGCTTGCTGCCCGTAGGCGCCTTTACTGGACGAGGACCTGACATTGATATTCCGATCTAGATAACCATTTTGGGTTTTGTGTTTACCGACGTGGCAACACTACCTCGGCTGTTTTCGCTAGTTCCACTACGCCTTCGTAATCACTATTGGCAAGGCGTATAAAACCACTGATTCCAATATCAGCGAGAGCGGCTTGCAGATCTGGGCGATCAAATACACCACAAACTGCATCGGACACTGCGCTCAGGCTCGCTGTGCGAGTCTTTGAAAATTGAATCGGGGTTGCAGGAACAACTGGTCCGAGCCCAATCACACGAAGGTCGTTCGTTAACGCAGGTCTGTGTCGAGTCAGTAACCGAAATGTTGCGGAGTCAATAGAAGCAAAGTCTGCTTCTCCATTCTGCAACATCTGCAAACTTTTCGCGTGCCCACCACTCTTAAGAAAAGGGCGCACAAACTGTGGATCACTCGTCACTGCGGCAAGCGCCACCCCAAGGCTGCACCAACCAGTCAAACTTTGCGTATTGCTGATGACAGGTTGCAGACCTCCTAAATCGGCAACGCTCGAAACATTTAATGTCTCACGCGCAACAATCACGGTCTGGTACTGGCCGCGTTCGTCGCTCACGTCTGTCCATAGAAAAGTTCCGACAACATCAACAAAATCGTGTAGCTCCTCCACAAAAGGCAGACCACATGACTGACTCAGCACAGTTTCGGCACTGCGCCACATATCCATCAATTCTTCATGCGTCGGACTATCTGGTGTCTCTGCCTTCGCAACCTCACCACACGAGGCAAGCGCATCAACAAGTGCAGCAAGCAATTGGTTCGTTGAGTCTCGTACTTCCGGAAAGTCATACATGGGCAGCGAGACGCTGCGAGACAAAGAGTTAATCTGCGGCAATGAACTTTGGCTTTGCAAATACTGAGCGCACACGTTCCTCAAAGTGCTCAAGCGGCAACGTGTCATAACTCGGATCAAACGCTTTCTGATCCCACTCGTCTGCAAACTTTGCGGCTAGGTCGTACGCAGGATGACCCTCATGCTTTTTTCGAGCATCTGGGTCCATCCCAAAGTGTCCGTAATAGTGACGACCCTGAAAATCTTGGTGCGCCTCAATCATGAAGTGCACTTCTGGACGCACATACGGCTTCAAGATGGCAGCAGCGATCGCTGGATGATTGGGCACGCTGATGGCCTTACCAATGTCGTGACACAACGATGCGACCACTACTTCGTCATCAGCACCCGCACGCTCGGCCATTGTGGCTGTCTGCAACGCATGCGTCAATTGATCGGTCACGAACCCATCGACAATCGTGTCCATGCCGCGCAGCATGTTCAGAATTCCCTCTGCAACACGAGGCTGGTTTTTGGCGGTCTCGGCACCAATGTTTAACCACTCTTCTTTGGTTGACACATCCATGCTCGTAAAAGTGGCATTCGTCATCTCACAATTCCACCATTGTTATGGGCGTAAGTCAAGGTCAAAGGCTCATAACCTTGCTGGTGTGAATCGTTTGATCATCAGCATCAGCATTGTGATCGGACTGGCCGCTTGCGCCAGCGAAGAAGAAATTCTTACTTCCACCACTACGTCAACAGCAGTAGCGACGACGACAACCGAAACGCCAGTAACAACAACCACGCTCGTACCCCCAGATGGCAAACGATCCGACGAACGCACCCTCACACTCTTTGACACAATCGCAAACGACAACTTGCAACCAAAGAGCATCGTGCACTCCGGCACCGGTTTGTTCTTTGCACAGAACATGATGTACCGGCACAACATCAGCGTGTTTGATCGACAAAGCAATTTGATCGCAACTATCAATGACAAAGTTGATCTCGCAAGTTTTGGAATCAATATCCCAGACAAAGGATCAGTCGTGCGTGGCTCTCCTGTTGAGGCGGCATTTTCGCCAGATGCCAAATACGCCTACATCTCCAACTACGCCATGTACGGCAGTGGATGGGATCCAAGCGCCGTTGACACATGTCAAGGCAAAGACCGCGACCAAAGCTTTGTCTATCGCGTAGACACATCGACATTCGCAATTGACAAAGTGATCGAAGTTGGTGCAGTTCCGAAATATGTCGCGGTTTCTCCGGACAATAAGTACGTCGTCGTTTCCAACTTTTGCTCACTCGATGTTTCAGTTATCGATGTTTCAACCAATAAAGAAATCCAGCGAATTGATGTTGGCCTACATCCACGCGGCATTGCTATTACCAACGACTCATCAACTGCCTACGTGACAGTGATGGGTGGCGGCAATATCGCTGCCATCAACCTGAACGACTTCACAATTCGCAACATCAAAAGTGCGGGTTTTACGCCACGACACATTGTGCTCTCCCCCGACAATTCGGTGCTTTACATCACCAACAACAAAGCTGGGCAAGTACGCGCCATTAATCCCATTACTGACACTCTCATCAAATCAGTTGCAACCGGCACCGAGCCTCGCACCATGGTGATGTCAGACGATGGTTTCAGCCTCTACGTTGTCAACTACAAGAGCAACACAATGGTCAAAGTTCGCACAAGCGATATGAAAGTTGTCCAGACGTTGAAAACGGGCCACCACCCTGTTGGTATTACCTACGATGCACAAATGCGTCGGGTCTGGGTTGCCAATTACTCAGGCAGCCTCTCGGTATTTGAAGACAAGTAACGAGCGCGTTACTTATTTAACAGTTGCGTGGCCCGTGGCCATGCGCTTGCCAACTTTGGCAATGCGGGCCATGCGCTTAAACAACGAGTCACGGGCGGCTTCAGCTTCATCGCTCAAACCAGTAACGTTCTCGAGTTTCCAGTGACGCATAATGACGGGCTCAAGAATTTGGTCGTGATGTATCTGTAGGTCGTAAATGCCAGCCTTTGCAATCTCTTTCGACAAACGTTCAAAATCAGGAATACCGAGACCAGGCATTGAAAATGTGCGCACTGCACGCTCAATGCCAATCACAGTGGACGACGGATCAACTTCAAGGGCTGCGGCAGTTAAGTCGCGATAAAACAAGTAATGCAAGTTTTCATCGTTGCCCACGCGCGACATGATGGCGGTGCCCAATTCATCCTTCATCAACTTGCCTGTGTTGCGGTGTGAAATACGTGTGGCAAGTTCCTGCATGCTCACGTAGGCAAGCCCTTCAAACACATCATGTGGTGTAGGCACCTGACCACCGCGCACTTGAATCATGCGCGCTCGCTCAAGCGCAATCGGATCGACAGCTCGCGTAACGGTAAAGTAATCGCGCATCACAATTGAGTGTCGGCCCTCTTCCGCAGTCCAGTTACGTGCCCACTCACCAAATGCGGTGTCGCTACCAAACAAACGATCTATGTCTCGAAAGTAATAGGGCAAGTTGTCTTCCGTCAGCAAGTTGACAAACAGTGCGGCACGCACTGCTTCGTCGATTTCTGTGTCGCCCCCGCCAAAGTCGGCATCTTCTGGCGTCCATTGCTTGCCTGGCTCAAAATCTTTGCCGCGGCCGTATGGCACCATCTCGTGCGGAAACCATTCTTTAGCAACTCCCTGATGACGCTCGTACAATTTGGCCGCTACGGGCTCGAGTTCGATCAGGAGTTGCTCTTGATTCATAACGACAACCCTACCCTCGCTCATTGCGCTGAATCTGTGACACCAATCGCGCTAAAGGCTCACGAAAATCAGGCAATAAAGCAATTCCTGCATTCTTCAAACTTGTGTTATTTAAAACCGAATTGAATGGGCGTGTTGCTGGTCGAGGTGGCTGCAATTCGTGAGTCTTTATCGGAGCGACTTTGTCCGCATCGAATCCACCTGCAATCAGAACCTCGCGAGCAAACTCATACCAGCTGACTTCACCCTGATTGGTGACATGCCATGTGCCCGGTCGTTTTTCTGTTGCTAAGCGAACAATCATTTCCGCTGCATCATCAGCAAACGTTGGGTTACCAATTTGGTCATCAACAAACTTGAGCTGTGGTTGTTCAGCTAAACGCAGAATGGTCTTGACCATATTCGCTCCGTAAAAACCGCACACCCACGAAATTCGCACAATTGCGTCAGTTGCTCCAAGCGCCTTCTCCCCAGCCAGCTTGCTTGACCCATACACACTTTGTGGATTCGTCACATCGCTCTCGTCATACGCCGATGCCTTGCTTCCGTCAAACACATAGTCAGTAGAGATATACACCACGTGAGCGCCAACAGCATGTGCGGCATCTGCAATATATTTTGTTGCGGTGCCATTAACGAGCAGCGCTTTTTCTGGCTCACTCTCGCACGCGTCAACTGCTGTCCATGCAGCAGCATGAATCACAACATCAGGTCGTGCGCTAGTGATTACATCGTCAACAGCCGTCTTGTCAGTGATGTCGAGTGTTTCGTGTGAAGTAGCAACAACTTCGTGGCCCGCTGCAATCGTTGCTCGCACCAATTCATGACCAAGTTGCCCATTGGCCCCCGTGATCAAAAGCTTCATTACTTGTTTGCCTTGAGGGGCTCCCACCACCAACGGTTGTCGCGATACCACGCAACTGTTTGTTCAAGCGCTTCATCAAGCGAGCGTGCTCGTTTCCAGCCGAGTGCAGTGATCTTTGCGATGTCTACCGAATACCGGCGGTCATGACCCAAGCGGTCGGCAACATAGTTGACACTCGAGTCGTCTTTGCCCAACAATGCGAGCAATTTGTCAACAAGCACTCGGTTTGGTGTTTCGTTACCTGCACCAATGTTGTAGATCTCGCCAACATTTCCTTTTTCCAACACCAAGTGCACACCGGTGCAATGGTCGTCTACATACAACCAGTCACGCTCGTTGAGACCATCTCCATACAACGGAATCTTTTTGCCATCGAGCAAGTTGGTCGTAAACAACGGGATTGCTTTTTCTGGGTATTGGTATGGTCCAAAGTTGTTTGTGCATCGCGTAACCACAACCGGCACATCGTGTGTTGCGTGATAACTGAGAGCAATCAAGTCAGAGCCGGCCTTAGATGCCGAATACGGTGAGCGCGGCTCAAGTGGATCGGTTTCTTTCGACGAACCAACTTCGACCGATCCGTACACCTCATCGGTACCAATGTGCACGACGCGCGAGACCTCAAGTTGTCGCGCCGCATCCATAATCACATTCGTTCCAAAACAGTTGGTCAGGATGAAATCTTCGCTGCCCACGATCGAACGATCCACATGGCTCTCTGCTGCAAAGTGCACGACAGAGTCATGACCTTTCATTGCAGCCATTACATCGCCTGGCTGACAGATGTTGCCTTTTACAAACGAATACCTTGGGCTGTCATCAACATCTTTGAGCGTCGACATATTGCCCGCATACGTCAGTGAGTCATAGACCGTCACCGAATGATCGGTGTTGGCAAGCACCCAACGCACATAGTTTGAGCCAATAAAGCCGGCAGCACCAGTTACAAAAATCTTCACGTTGTTACCTCAGGTGCGCAGGCCAAAGTGTGGCTGAAACTGTTTATCGATTTGGCCACGCTGTGGGTTTTCTTGATCTCGCTTCGACAAGATCGGGTCAGCAATACCCCAGTCGGCCTTGACGCCCGGGTCATTCCATGCAAGACCACGCTCGTCGGTTGGGTTGTAATAGCTATCAACCAAATACGTGATGGTCATGTCAGTCAGCGATGCAAATCCGTGAGCAACACCTGGCGGAATAAAGATGCCTCGGTGGTCATGCGTGCCATCTGCCCGAGCACCCAAATCGACGACTTGAGTTGCTCCGTCAGTTGGCGAACCCGTACGTAGGTCGTGTAGCACTACGCGACACGTACCGTACGGCACATACCAGTAGTCGCTTTGGTGCAGGTGATAATGCAATCCAACGATGCAGCCCTTTTGGCGATCTCCACGATTACCCTGCACCATTTCTCGGCCCAGTGGAAACCATTGGCGACGATATGTCTCGATGAAGTAACCACGATCATCTTTGAACATCGACGGCTCAACGATTTGTACTCCAGCAATAATTGTTGACTCAGTAATTGTTGGCATTTACTCCAGCTCCACTTTCGAATCGTCGCCGAGCATCAAACGTAATGCTCGTGGCTTTTGCTCAGAACGTGTTACTGCAACATCACGACCAATGAGCGAATCAGTAAGTCGTGCAATACCAATAATGCTTGAGCCGTCGAGTACTACCGAATGTTCCATCTCTGAATGCTCAACCTTGCAGTTGCGACCAAGCGATGTATAAGGCCCGATGTAACTGTGATCAATAACTGAACCGCTGCCAATCACTACTGGTCCACGAATTCGCGAGCCTTTGACAACAGCACCTTTCTCGATTACTACTCGCCCTTCAATCTGCGAAGCACTGTCTACTTCGCCCAAGACGCTGGGCTCAAGCACTTCGAGCACAAGTCGATTGCATTCGAGAAGCGGATCTTTTTTGCCGGTGTCAATCCACCAACCTTGCA
This sequence comes from Ilumatobacteraceae bacterium, assembly GCA_044361815.1. Classification (GTDB taxonomy): domain Bacteria; phylum Actinomycetota; class Acidimicrobiia; order Acidimicrobiales; family Ilumatobacteraceae; genus UBA3006. The sequence continues at coordinate 10,431 of JBIKID010000022.1, forward strand.
ACACTTGATGATGCACAACCTTCTTTTGGTCGACGAGCCACTGAATCGCGTCGGTGATTTCGAGCTCGCCACGTGGTGAAGGCTTGATCGAGCGCACTGCTTCATTGATTGTCTTGTCAAACAAGTACACGCCCACAAGAGCAAGATCACTCGGCGGATTCTCTGGCTTTTCAACAAGTCGCACAACGTGTCCGTCTTTGTCGACTTCGGCAACACCAAACTGTTTTGGATTATCGACATGGCACAACAAAATCTGTGCAGTCGGCGCCTTTGGTCCACCTGCAGCACGAGCATTTTTGAAGTCGTCTACAAACTGCGTAAGACCCTGCTCAAGCATGTTGTCACCGAGGTACATCACAAAGTCTTCATCACCCAAGAAGTCGTGCGCGATAAGAACGCAGTGCGCAAGACCTAGCGGTGCATCTTGCGGAATGTACGTGACTTTGACACCAAACTGAGTTCCGTCACCAACCGCTGCGCGGATCTCTTTGCCGGTCTCGCCAATAATAATCCCGATTTCTTTGATGCCGGCTTTTGCCATTGCCTCAATGCCGTAAAACAGAATCGGCTTATTGGCTATGGGCACCAATTGCTTGGCGCTTGTGTGTGTAATTGGTCGCAGACGCGTGCCTGCACCACCCGAGAGAATCAAGCCCTTCATACCGTCTACAGGATAGGCGAAATGGCCTCCCACAGCCCTAGTAACTGCTTTGCCAACTAGCGTTATAGCCATGACCGATGCCCTCTTACATGCCTTTGCCAAGCCCACCAAAACTGATTTTGTGCGCATTGTGAAGGGCAAAGGCTCACTCTTGTGGGACGACAAGGGCAACGAGTACATCGACGGCATAGGAAGTCTTTGGTACAGCCAGGTGGGCCACGGGCGCGACGAGATAGCCCAGGCGGTAGCCGAGCAAATCAGGACCCTTGAAACCTATTCAACGTTTGATCCGTTTAGTAATGACATTGCCGAAAAGCTTGCAGCCAAGTTGCAGACGATTTCGCCGATGAAAGATGCGCGAGTGTTTTTATGCGGCAGTGGCTCTGAGTCGGTCGACACTGCAATGAAACTTGCACGTGTTGCTCAAGTGCAAGCGGGTCATCCCGAGCGCACCATCATCATCTCGCGCATGCGTGGCTACCACGGCACAAACTACGGCGGCACGAGTGCCCAAGGTTTGCCGCTCAACAAAGTTGGTTTCGGTCAGTTGCTTCCAGAAGTTGTGCAAGTCGATAGCGACAATCTCGAAGACCTTGCAAAGTTCATGAGCGAAAATAGCTCACGCATTGCTGCAGTCATCACCGAACCAATTCAAGGCGCTGGTGGAGTATGGCCACCCGCTCCTGGATATTTGGAAGGTGCTCGCAAGTTGTGCGATCAACATGGTGCATTTCTCATTTTTGACGAAGTGATTTCTGGATTCGGTCGCATGGGCACTTGGTTTGCTGCAAACTTTTACAACGTTGCTCCAGACTTGTTGTGCTTTGCGAAAGGTGTTACGTCTGGCTACCAACCGCTCGGTGGTGTTTTTGTTTCACGCAAGGTGTGCGATGCCCTCGAATCTGATCCAAACTTTTTCTTGCGACATGGCTACACATACTCCGGTCACTCATCTGTGTGCGCTGCCGCGTTAAAGAACCTCGAGATCATCGAACGTGAAGGCCTGATGGAGCGCGCCAAACATATTGGTTCCATCCTGAGTGCAGGGCTCGCTGCTCTCGCTAAAGACGGCACGATTGATCATGTGCGAGGTGACGGTGCCGTGTGGGCCGCAGGGCTTAAGCCTGACCAAAATGCTGTAGCCATTCGTGACCGAATGATCCAATTGGGCTCAATTGCACGTGCCATCAACACCGACACGATCGCTTTCTGTCCCCCACTAGTGATCACCGATGCCGAACTTGGCAGACTGATTGACACGTTTGCCGCAGCAGTACAAGGCAAATAAGTTTTTCGATACAGAGAACCTGGAGAATTATGTCGGGATATATCAATGGACAGATATCTAGTCCGTTAACTGGTCAGCGAGCATTCATTACCGGTGGGGCAAGCGGCATTGGTGCCGAGATGGCTCGCCGATTCACTCGTGAGGGCGCAAGCGTTGTCATTGCCGACGTTAACGACACTCTCGGTAAGGCAGTTGCGGTTGAAGTAGGTGGCGAATATGTGCATCTCGATGTCACTGATTCGACAGCCTGGGACAAGATCATGCCAACCTTCGAACCGTTTGACATCGTGTGCCTCAATGCTGGTGTATCCACCAACTCAAACGTGTTTGGCGCAATCACCAACTATCCATTCGAGCATCTTGACAATGATTCATACCAGCACATCATGAGCATCAATGTTGACGGAGTGGTGTTTGGTGCACGGGCAGTGATCCCTGGCATGGTCGAGCGAAGGTCTGGTCACATTCTCGTCACGGCTTCCCTTGCGGGAATCGTGCCAATTGCCGCAGACCCAATTTATGGTTTAACCAAGCATGCAATGGTTGGACTCGCCAAATCACTCGGTGCGGCACTCGAGCCACATGGTGTTTGTGTAAGCGCGCTTTGCCCTGCATTTCTCGATACTCCACTACTTTCCGAAGAAACGCGACAAAATCTCAATGCGCTCGGTCTTGGCATCATGGAAGTGTCCATTGCAGGTGACTTAGCGATGCGCGCACTCACCGAACGCATCGCTGGTGCACAGTGGATCGTCATGGACGGTCTGGCGATCACTCAATACATTCCCGCAGCACCATTTGCCTAAATGACAGCGCCCGTTTTCAACCCATTTGATCCGGCGTTTCGCGCCAACCCGTATCCGTATTATGACGCGTTGCGCGTGCATGACCCGGTACACACCACCGAATTTGGCATGGTTGTGCTCACTCGTTATGAAGATGTAACTACAACTCTCAAGAGTGCAGACTTCTCGCGCGATATTGAAAAGTATTCAACGCAAGCATCGTCCGAAGCACGCCAGGCACGTCGAGACCGCCAAGAAGAGCGCACCAAATCAATCCTCAATCTTGACCCTCCAGATCACACGCGTTTGCGTCGCATCGTTTCTAAGTCGTTTACGCCTTCTGCCATGGAGCGTTTGCGGCCACGCATTCAACAACTTGTCGACAACGTCCTGGACAAAGCACACAACACAGGAACACTCGAACTCATTGACGACCTTGCATTTCCAGTGCCGTTTCAGGTGATTTCCGAACTGCTCGACATGCCAACCGACCGTGCTGATGAGTTGCGTGAATGGTCGCAAATCATCACCAATTCGCTCGAGCCAACGGCAACCGATGACGACCTTGTGCGCTCTGAAGACGCAATTGCCCAACTGGTCCCCTACCTCACACTGATTATTGAAGACCGACGTAAACACTTGAGTGACGACATGCTTTCATCCTTGATCACCGCAGAAGAATCCGGCGAGCAAATGACCACTGAAGAACTGATGGCATTCGTGGTGCTGTTGTACATCGCTGGACACGAAACAACGGTCAACCTCATCGGCAACGGAACTCTTGCATTGCTCAAGAATCCTGAACAACTTGCGTTCGTCCACAACAACGGTCTCACCCAGTCGCATATTGATGAACTCTTGCGCTTTGACGGCCCGGTGCAACATACTGTGCGAGTGCCACTTGTGCCCGTGCACTACATGGTTGACAATGAACAAATAACCGTGCAACCAGGAACCATGGTGCTCACTTCGCTCGGTGGGGCAAATCATGATCCATCAATGTTTCTTTACCCAAATGACTTGCAGCTCAATCGCGCAAATGCCAATCGACACATGGCCTTTGCATCAGGCATCCACTATTGCTTGGGTGCGTCGCTTGCCAAACTAGAGACCCAGATCGCAGTTGGCTCACTCATCAAACGGTTTGCACACATCGAAATAGATGGTGAGCCATCGTGGCGAGACAGACTCACCATTCGCGGCGTCAATCAGTTGCGACTCTCAGTCAGTTAAGCGGGCAATCAAACTGCTGGTGTCCCAGCGCTTACCGCCCATGGCAACTACTTCCTCATAAAACTTGTCGACCATCTCGGTCATTGGCAATTGCGCACCATTACGTGATGCCTCGTCAAAGCAAATTCCTAAATCTTTACGCATCCACTCAACAGCAAAACCAAATTCAAATTCGTTGCGCACCATTGTCTTTGCGCGATTTTCCATTTGCCAAGACTGCGCTGCCCCTTTTGAAATCACGTCGACCACATCGTCGGGGTCAAGGCCGGCGCGCATTGCAAAATTAAGTGCCTCTGACAAACCCTGAGCGATACCTGCGATACAAATTTGGTTGACCATCTTTGCTAATTGCCCGGAGCCTGCAGTGCCCAAAAGTTTGCTGCGTTTTGCATATGCAGCAATGATTGGTTCAATCGCATCAAATGTTGCTGGATCGTTGCTACCACACATGATCGTGAGCTGTCCGTTTTCGGCACCGGCCTGACCACCAGAAACTGGAGCATCCACAAAGCCACATTCCTGCTTTGCACAAGCATCGGCAATCTCGCGAGCAATAGTTGCAGAAGCAGTTGTGTGATCAACCAAAATTCCGCCAGTCTTCAAACCGGCCAAAATTCCGTCTGCACCAAACACCACCGAGCGCACGTCATCATCATTACCAACACACATCAACACAACATCAGAAGCTTGAGCCACTTCTCTCGGTGTCAGCGCTCGTGCGCCACCGTTTTGCTCAACCCATGCATCGGCTTTTGCAGTCGTGCGGTTGTACACCGTCATCGAGTGTTTGGCAGTTGCAAGATGGCGAGCCATTGGCCCACCCATAATTCCTAAACCGACGTAACCGAGGCGTGCCATATTTGGCTATTTCTTTTTGGCAACTGCCTTGGCTGGAGCTTTGGCAACTTTTGCTACAGTTTTTACAGCAGATTTTTCGACTGGCTTCGGCGCAGTCTTTGCAGCCTGCTTTACCAACTTGGCGCCCTTCGATGGCTTGAGCACACCTTGCTCGAGTGCTGCATCGAGCCACACTTGCGCAACATCGGTCGACACTTTGAGCGCTGGCGATATTTCTGAAATCAAGTTGATGCGAGCGCGGTCGTACATTGTTTTTTCGGCGGCCGACAATGCAGAGTCACGATCACGTGCAGCCAAGTTGCGAACTACTTCGGCCACTTGGTACACATCACCGCTCTTGAGTTTTTCTTGGTGGTTCTTAAAACGACGTGACCAGTTTGCTGGTACGCGAGGGTCGGCTTTCGACAAAACTGAGCGCAAATCTTCGAGCTCCGACTTGGACACCGGAGGACGCACGCCTACCTGGTTGGCCATAGCGGTTGGCACCGAAAGGGTCATCTCATTGATCACGGTCTTCAGGATCAAATACTCCTGAACAGCCCCAAAAGCCTTCATCCGCTTGATGCCGTGCACGATGCATGCACCGTGTTGTGGATAGATGACAGTGTCGCCTTTTTTGAATTTCAAGTGAAGACCTCTCTACAGTCTGACCCCGAAAGGATAGACGATGAGACCCCAAAACCTACAAACGCTGAGTGTTTTGTTCCTCAATCGCAGTTCAACTTGACGAAATCTGACCAGCTGCACCCGGTCTAAATGCGTGCAAAACGCTCGACTTCTTCAGCAAATCGCTCGCGAATGTCAGAGCTCACAGATGCTCTGGTGCGAGCAACCGCTGCATCAAGATCTTCTGATGAGATATACGCCGGTTCAGCACTTTCGCGAATTCGATCAAATGCGGCAGCAGCAGCCCGTTGAGATGCAAGTTCAATGTCTCCAGGTGTGTATCCGTCAGTAATCTTGGCGAGTTTTTCAATATCCACTCCGCGCTGATCGAGAGGTGCAAGTGCAGCCTCCCACAACGAGCGACGTGCAGAAAGATCGGGAGGGCCGATTGGAATCACCAAATCAAATCGGCCAGGTCGCAAGACTGCTGAGTCAATATCGCCAACAAAGTTTGTTGCACAGACCAACAGATGCCCTGGTGACGAACGATAATTAGGGATCATTTTGAGAAGTTCGTTGACAACACCTTTCGTTGCCGGTTGGTGATCACGCGCCGAAGCAATCTCATCAAATTCGTCAATGAATACAACGGCATGATCGAGCTGCAAAAGTTCACTCATTGCTGACCGTAACTCGGCAGACATTGATTCAGCACCACTCTCAAGTTTGGATGGCAACAACTCGATAAATGGCCAACCAAGGCGACCTGCAATCGCTTTTGCAAATGTAGTTTTGCCAGTTCCTGGAGGACCAAAAAGCAAAACAGTCGCAGGAGCCTTCACGCCAACTTGGCTCGCAGTCGAGGGATCCGCCAATGGGGCGACCACACGACCAGCGATGATTTTCTTTTCCTCAAACATTCCTGCAACACGATCCCATAACTCAGCAGACAGAATTTCTCCACCGTATTGATCGACAATGCGCATTGAAGTTGGTGCAAGAGGTTCAAGTTTTTCGTACAGCACAAGATCATGTGTGCAAGTAAAACCACGATTGAGGAGGGCTGTCTCGCCAGCCTGAGAACTAGACAACAATGCAGATATTTTCCTCACGCCAAGATGCAACAACTTGTCTTCGAGACGTTGCAGCATCGCCGATCCAAGGCCTTGATGACGCCAACTAGCGTCAATCGTTACGACGTTGATCCACGCATCGTCAGAAACGGTGCGTGCCTGAACTACCCCAATGATTCGGTCATCTACTACGGCAACAACGCCTGGCGCTCCCGACGACACATCACTGACAAATTGTGCAATGTCTGCTGGCTTGGTATCGGGCAAGCTCCGACATTCTTCCAACAACCGAACAGCAGAACCAATATCAGATGCAAGCAGATCTCTAATGACAGGCTTCATTGTGTAATTCTTGCCTAATTAGTAGTAAATAACTCGCATAATCCTGTATTTCTTGAGAATTTTGTTTGCATTCTTAACTACAAACCCAGTAAAGAAGTGGTGTGACTAGCCCAAGTTTCGACAACTGGATGGATCCTCCACACAATCGTTGGGCGTTCCATCATGTAGCGGACTTGATGAAAACTGCCCCAATCTCAAACCATGGTGGCTCCGTGAGTCCACTTCCCCGTCGACCTATCGACCTGGACGACATCTCATTCACCGCCCTCGATGGCTCAACCACAAACTGGAATCGCCACCTGCGCGAAACCTATTGCGACGCGATCTGCGTGATCCATGATGGTCACATTATTGACGAGCGATACTTCAATGGACTTGACGAAGGAAGTTTGCATCTGTTGATGAGCGTCACCAAGTCGATGACGGCCGCTGCATTGGGAGTCGCCATTGGTCGGGGTCTGCTATCCATCAATGATCATGTCACCACCATTGCACCCGAGTTTGCTGGCACCAGCCTGGATGGATGCACTGTTCGACAACTTATAGATATGACTGCAGGAACGGATTTTGTCGAAGATTACGGTTTATATCTGAATCCAGACTCGGATTCTGTGCTGATCGAATACGAACGACAAGCTGGTTATCGACCACTCGGAAATAGCCCGGCCATTGGTGTGCTCAAACACTTCACCACGTACGCCAATGCGCGACCACACGGAACCATCTTCGACTACCGCTCGCCGCTCACCAACATTGTCGCGCGCATTCTCGAGATCGTCAATGGAATTCCGTTCAACGATGTTTTGTCGCGAGACATTTGGAGCACTTTTGGAATGGAACATCGCGCCAACATCTTGGTTGATCCGCTTGGTTTCCCTGCTGCAGAGGGTGGCATGTCCTGCTCAGTTCGTGATCTTGCTCGATTTGGTCTTGCGTATCTCAACGACGGGGTGATCAACGGTCAGGCTGTGCTGCCAGAGAGTTGGGTTCAAGACACACGCGAAGGTGACGATGATGCGCGCAATTGCTATGCGAGTTACGTGCAAAATTTTGCCGGCGCAAGTTTTGAAGGAGATAACTGGAGCATGTACCACAATGCGTTTTGGGTAATGGAGCGCAATCAACAGTTTTCGGGGCTAGGCATTTTCGGTCAATACTGCTGGATCCATCGCCCCAGTCGCACAGTCATTGCCCGATTCTCTACATATCCAAGCGCCACACCATACGATCTTTCGGCGGAGACAGTCCGTGGTTTTAATGCCGTTGTCCAAACATTAGTTTCGCGCCCCCGGTAGGAATCGAACCTACGACCTACGGATTAGAAGTCCGCCGCTCTATCCAACCTCAAACGTCCCAGATAGAACAGGTATTTGTAATTACTTTGTTATTTGGAGGGTCACATTTTTGAAAGTAGGACGGCCCTTTTTCGGGGAAACTGTGACGGTCACTTTGCATGGTCCAGCTTTCAATCCCTTCAACGTTGCGCCTGACACTTTGCAATATTTCGTGGAGTTACGGAACACCTTCAGCGACACCTTCGATGTTGAAAGCACGGGGATTTTCGCGAAAATGGCTATCGATTTGGCAGTGGCAGGTTTACGTGTTGTTATAGCCGGTGTTGCTACAGCCGGTGTTGCTACAGCCGGTGTTGCTACAGCCGGTGTTGCTACAGCCGGTGTTGCTACAGCCGGTGCAAATAGCGAGGTCTTAACAACAGGCGAAGAATAATGAAAACCACTGGCATTAACCTTTAGCCACGTCGCATCGATTGACACCGACTCTGTCAATGTTTGAGTCAAATCTTCCTGATCAGATGAATAAATAGTTAGCTTCGCACTGATCTCACCATCAGCTATTCCATACAGACACCTTGCAGTCGATGCCCTAATCACAAAACTATATGAACCGACAAAAACTTTACCTTCTGCGTCAAAATGCGGAGAAGACAGCGTATAAGTAAACGACTTTTCCGATCGTGAATAAGAAGGAGGCCCAGCCGAGTATCCAGTTGAATTAGTAGTTACAAATCCTTGAAGCAAACTCTTGTCACTGAAACAAGTGTTCGAGTCAAGTGCGGACCCACCACTCAAAGTCTTGAACATCCACTGACCTCGAGTCCAAGAAGCCTTGTCCTGATACAACGGTCTCCAATCTTCGACAGAAGAAACTGCACCTTCGCTTTGGGGATTGGACTGTGAACAAAAAATCTCAGCTGTGCAAGCCAGAAAAGCAGCTGACTTCGGCAAAAGTGAAGATTCCGCCCAAGTTGCGATTGCTGGAACCTGGACTGGGTTGGCCTCTATTTGAATTCGAACAGAAGTATCAGTTTTTGTAAATGAAATTTCTGGGTCAAAGATTCTTCCGTGAAGCCATCCATTAGGAGACGATGTGAGCCTGATAGCCATAGAAAATCTAATTGCAGAGGGAAATTCCTGCCGAGCTGCACAGTATCCATCATCAATCGCCGCACAATTACCCCATAAATCGAGCGAAGGATGACTTATCGAGTCGACACCGTTTGGAATATTTCGAGAAAATCTACCGGCAACAATCTGCACTGGATACAACGACGCGTGAACGAGTGGAGTCCCAACAGACGTTCTCAACAAATCCGCACTGCCAGATACGGAAACTACTGCGAGATACCCTGTCCCACCTGCATGAGGTGCTGATGGAATGTTCCACAAACTCGACGAAGCGCCGCTTGGAATCTTTGCTTCGGGACTTCCGACAAAATCGCTGAGCCCTTGTGCAGGAAAATAGCGCTCAAATTGTGCTTCTTCAATTGTTCCAGAAGCTGATTTTGCGGAGATGGATTCAACACAGTCAATAGAAGTTGAACTCTCACAGCGCGGCAAAATTGCGTAAAACTTCACAGATTGACCCGCACAAGAAGAGTCAGTTGTCGAAGCGCATAGAAGACCCGACGAATTTCCAAGAGTCGACACTTTACGGGTATGGGAAATATCATCCTCGATATACAGTCCCCCATAACCACGACCTGGACTTTCGGGCCATTGATACGACGCCGGGCCTTTTAGGTTTGAAGTATTAGTGTCCTCCGCCGAAGCCTTGCCGACGAAATGCGGTAGTGGCGAAACAGGAACACAATTCAAGAAAAGAAAAGCAAGCACAACGCAAGTTACAAAAACACCAGATCGAGTCGACCTCAATCGAAAGCTAAACACAAGCTAATAGTAACACTCATCCGATCTGCGCAATTACACGCAACGGAGAAGACACCAGGCATTTTCTTCATTCTGTAGTGCAACCCAACCGTTGCACGTGCGTCAAATCTCAATACTGCCAGAGACATTCAGATCGCGCCCCCGGTAGGAATCGAACCTACGACCTACGGATTAGAAGTCCGCCGCTCTATCCAACTGAGCTACAGGAGCATTACTCTCCTCAAATCTACAGGCGCACCAACTACGGTTCTTTCCATGCG
>JBIKID010000086.1:0-6375 GCA_044361815.1 Ilumatobacteraceae bacterium
AACGCAGCAAACAGTTTGCGGTAGTCGTGTCCACCGCGGGGGAGCATTTCGAGTTCTTCGTCGCTGAGGTGAGAGACCATCTCGCGCAATCGTGGGTCTGGACCAAAAAAGTTTTCGCGAATGTAGTTGCCATTTTCGATGATGTAGCGCTGAAATTCGCCATCGACGGTGTTGTTCATTTTGTTGAGCAACACACCAGTTGTGTCTCGTGCAAGTAGTTCGTCCCACTTAGAGCCCCAAATTACTTTGATGACGTTCCAGCCTGCGCCACGAAACACTGCTTCGAGTTCTTGAATGATTTTTCCATTACCGCGCACTGGACCATCGAGGCGCTGCAAATTGCAGTTGACAACAAATGTGAGATTGTCGAGTTGCTCACGTGCAGCAAGTGAAATTGATCCGAGCGTTTCTGGCTCGTCGCACTCACCATCACCAAGAAATGCCCACACGCGACTTGCGGATGTGTCGTCGAGTTGACGGTTTTGTAGATAACGATTAAATCTTGCGTGATACAGGGCAGTGAGTGGTCCAAGTCCCATCGACACCGTTGGGAACTCCCAAAATTCGGGCATGAGCCGCGGGTGCGGATAACTCGAAAGCCCGCGACCGTTGCGGCCGATCTCGCGTCTGAAGTGATCGAGATCATCTTCGTTAATTCGGCGCTCGAGGAATGCTCGGGCGTAGACACCTGGTGCCGCATGGCCTTGAAAGTAGATGTGGTCACCGGGTGTGCCACTGTCTTTGCCACGAAAGAAATGGTTGAAACCAACTTCGTACAAACTTGCAGAAGAGGCAAATGTGGAGAGGTGACCGCCAATGCCCTCGGCGTTGGTGTTTGCGCGCACCACCATCACAGCAGCATTCCAACGGATGTATGCACGTATGCGGCGCTCGATGTGTTCGTCGCCAGGAAACCAAGGTTCTTGTTCGTGGGCAATGCTGTTTACATAAGGTGTCGAAACAGTTGCGGGAAAACTTACTTGCGAATTATGGGCGCGTTCGAGAAGCCGCGACAACAAATATCTTGCACGCGTTTTGCCTTGCACGTCGACAATTGCATCGAGTGAGTCGAGCCATTCTGCAGTCTCACCCGGGTCGGTATCGGGCAACTGGTGTATTGAACCATCAAATATCACGGTGTCAGTATCGCAGACCTACCCATGGGTACCTGTCAGAAGGCTCCCAATCAGCAAGAATTTAGGAGATGATTGTGATTTACACCGATGGTGCATGTTCTGGAAATCCAGGACCTGGTGGCTGGGCGTGGGCAACGTCGCCAACTGGTGAACCATCTGCAACTGGTGGCGAAACTCACACCACAAATCAACGCATGGAATTGATGGCTGCGTTGGAAGCATTGCGCGCGCACTCGGATCATGATGGACCAATCGAAATTCGTTCTGATAGCACCTATGTCGTGCACTGTTTTCGTGACTCGTGGTGGGTTGGTTGGCAAAAACGTGGATGGAAGAACTCCCAGCGTCAGCCAGTTGCAAATCGCGACATTTGGGAGCCACTTATTGACGCCGTGAACAAACGCGGTGATGTGACATTTACCTGGGTTAAAGCGCATAACGGTGAGCCGATGAACGAGCACGTTGATGCACTTGCTGTTGCAGCGTCGCTCGGCTTTGCTTGACACCTGCAGATTTGCGTAGTCTTGCACCTCATGGAACTCAACGGAGCAAGCGCAATAGTCACAGGTGGAGCATCGGGAATTGGTGAGGCATGCGTTCGCTTGCTTGCCAAGCGTGGTGCGAAAGTAGTGATTGCCGACATTCAAGAAGAGAAGGGTCAGGCACTCGCAAAAGAAGTAGGCGGAGCGTATTGCAAAGTTGACGTGACAAACACTCAAGACATCATCAACGCCGCCGAGATGGCCAAGTCGATGGGACCAATTCGTGCGCTCGTCAACTCGGCCGGCATCGGTTGGGCGCAACGCACAGTTGGCAAAGATGGCTCGTATGAGTCGGCAGCCAACCTTGATGCGTTTAAAAAAGTTGTAGCAATTAACTTGGTCGGCACTTTCGATTGCATTCGCATCATTGGTACTGCAATGAGCACAAACGAACCACTTGAAAACGGTGAGCGCGGTTCAATCTGCAACATGGCATCAGTCGCTGCATTCGACGGACAAATTGGTCAGGCCTCGTACTCCGCATCAAAGGGTGGAGTAGTTGGTATGACATTGCCGATAGCTCGTGACCTTTCGGCCATCGGCATTCGTGTCAACACTGTTGCGCCAGGTCTGATCGACACGCCGATCTATGGCCAGGGCGAAAACAGCGAGCTCTTCAAACAGAATTTGCAAAAGGGCGTGCTCTTTCCACAACGACTTGGTTACCCAGAAGAACTTGCGAGCATGGTGGTGGAGTGCATCACCAACAGCTACATGAATGCCGAAACGATTCGCGTCGACGGCGGCATTCGCATGACACCTAAGTGATCTGATGCGTGGCACGCAGCAATGAGGCTGCGATCATGACTCACGTACTGCATCAGCATCCGTTTACGCCGTACGACCAATTACCGGCTACAGACTGTTCGTTGTTTCGTGCATTACCTATGCCCGAAGCGATTCTTCCTGCAGAGATGACCAATGAGTTTCGCCATCGTGTTGGAACACGGCCACTCGATATTGCGCAGTGGCTACCAAGTGATGCCGAAACCGAGCCGACAATCGCTATGAAGCAAGAGTTATTGAAAACTCGCAGGAGTGAAGTTGTTGGACTACTGGAAGGCGGCGAAGATGCAGCAGGAGAAGCCGCACAACTTGTGGCTGACTTTGTGGGCAAGAAATTGGAATCGACGGGTATTGATGCGCTTGTTGAAGCTTCATTAATGGTTGCGGATGACTTGGTGATAATGAAATCGGTTGTGGTGGCCGGAGTGGTGTGCTCGCCAAGTCGATGGAGATTGGAAACCAAATTGGGGCAAGACATGTTGGCTGTACATCAACCCGTAGCAAAATATGCCGAGCAGGTAGGTGGCGCGGTTGATACGACAATGGCAAGGCTGAAGGCTGACCAACCAATGGTTCGTTCCAACTGGACGATCGAGGATCATTGCGCACTGTTTCAACCCATTTCGCCCAGTGCGCCACTGTTAAGTGACCCATCACAACTGTGGGTGCGCATGGAAAGACAGACACTTCGCGCACTGCCATTGTGCGGTGGCTCGATGTTTACAATTCGCACGTATCAGCAGCCAATCTCTGAATATGTTGCGAGAGGCACCGATAAGGCTCGCACGTTGCATTCATTGATCAAGCGGTTGCCTGATGATGTGGCTAAATACAAATCGCTGCTGCACTACCGCGAATCACTGCTGGCTTGGCTTGAGAGTTATATCTAACTCACTCCGTAAGAATCAGGTGGTGTAGTCGGCGTTGATGCGCACATAGCCATCGGTGAGATCGCATCCCCACACCGTTGCGTCACTTGTGCCAGTTGCCAAGCTCACGTGAATGCGCACATCTGTTCCACGCATGTAGCCACTTAAGTTTGCAAGACCTGCTGCGTCAACTTGGCTGGGGTACACCTCTTGCGAGCCAAACCGAATCACTACATTGTCTTGATTGATATCGCTGTATTGGCTGCATTTACCAACCGCCATTGCAACTCGACCCCAGTTTGGGTCTGCGCCGTGCACTGCGGTTTTTACAAGAGGCGAGTTGACGATTGCCTTAGCAACAGTTTTGGCTTGATCGCGATCTTTTGCCCCGTCTACGTGAACTTCAATGAGCTTTTCAGCCCCTTCTCCATCGCGCGCAACTTGCTTGGTGAGCGAGAGAGCTACTTCGTAAAGTGCAACCTCGAATGCGTCAATCGCTACGGATCCAGCTGCGCCGCTAGCCATCACAATTGCCGTATCGCTTGTAGAAGTATCGGTATCTACGGAAACGCAATTGAACGAGCGATCAATCACATTGCGAAATACTTTGTCGAGGTCGGTTGGTGCAATGAGTGCATCGGTGAAGATCATGGTGATCAGCGTCGCCATGTTTGGCTCGATCATGCCAACACCCTTTGCCACTCCAACCACTCTGGCGCTCGAGCCATTGATCGTGGCTTGCGCAACTTTGTGCACCGTGTCTGTCGTCATGATTCCGTTCGCCACTGCTTCGGCCGAAGTAGTGACGAATTGTTTTGGGATTGAGTTCAGTCCACTTCGCACATTGGCCATTGGGTATTGGCGGCCGATTACCCCCGTTGAGGCAATGAGTACGTCTGTTGGATCACAAGCAAGAGTGGTAGCGACACCACCAACAATTTCGCGGGCGTTACTCATGCCCTCGGCACCAGTCGCAACATTGGCATTTTTGGAAATCACGACGACGGCACGAGCCGAAAGGTTGGCAATGTGTTCGCGACTTACCACGACGCTTGGACCAGCAAATCGGCTTTGTGTAAAGACGCCTGCGGCTGCGCAATTGGCATCAGCGACGACGAGTGTGAAGTCATTCGTTGAATCCTTGATGCCAATGTTGGCAACATACGAATGAAAACCAAGTGGAAGCTGAACTGTCATGATGGGTTTTGCGCTGCTTAGTTGCCGGCGAAGTATTTCTCAAGATTTTCAAGAGTCTTGATCATTGATTTTTCGTTCTTTGGAATTGATCGAAGAACGTACAAAACTATTTTTGCTCGCATCTTGGCATAGTCAAACTGTTCGGTGACTTTCGTGCCGCCACCAACAGGCTCGAGCATGTAGCGCCATACGTGGTGACCTTGGTGGCGCCATGCGATCTGTTTCCCCTCAACAAACTCAACGACTTCATTTTGGATTTTGTACGAAGGGCCCATCTTCATGTCCATCCCAAACTTTGCCCCGAGTGACAATCGAGTTGGTGCAGCATCATTGGCTGCTTTGACCGTGCCTGATCCATCGAATGCACTGTGGTTTCGCGGGTCGGCAAGCAACTCAAAAATTTGCTCGGGTGTTGCCGAGATCACTCGCTCAACGCTGACGATTTGTTTTTTTCTATCAATGGTCATTTGTTCAGGCTAGGCGAGCGAACGCACCACTGCCTCGCCACATCGGCGGCCAGAATATAAAGCGCCTTGGATGGAGCCCGTGTCACGATGGTCGCCGCATACGAATCGACCATTGCCAAGAGTTACTCGCTGCTTGGGCGAAAACGGCGCAGATTGGACTGGGCCGCCATGACTAATCGCATATGTACGCAAATGTTTCCATGAGTCAACTTGTGGCCCCCACCATTCACGCAATTGCTGTCGAGCAAGTTGTTCGAGGTCGCCGGTGATCACACCAGGTAGCGCTGCGGCAATGAGGTGCTTGCCCGGTGGGGCATATGAAGGAGCAACATTGCTGATAATCGCGACATTGAGCACTGGGCCATTGCCAGAGCCATCGAGAATGACGTACTTTTTGTTGTTTGGCGGTGTGTCGGCAGAAAAATAGACGCATCCCGCTGTGCGTGACTGCACAGGTGGCAAGCCCAGCAACGTTGAAGCAGCAGGGCCATCGGTAGCAACGACAACTGCTCGTGTATCAATGCGCTCACCATTGCGAAGAGTCACCGTAGTTCCATCGAGTGACTGAACGGGAGAGTTGAGACGCACAGTGTCCTGTTTGAGTCGTGATGCAAGTTGCTCGGGGAGTGCCTGCATGCCTCGGGCCGGCAACACACTTTGACCTTCGCTGAGCGAACGGAAAATGACGTCGAACATGCGACGCGACGTGGCTAATTGTGGGTCGAGTTGCACACCGCCAAAGAGTGGTTTGAAGAACGTCTGGATCATGCGCTGCGAAAAACCTGCACCGCGCAGTGCGTCAAGCGTTGACATGTCTTTGTTGCGCAGCAAATTTGGTGCCATGCCCCGAAGCACGCGTAGACGCAATAGAACGATGCGCAATTTGTCAATCAGTGAACCAATTGGGGCAAAAGTCGTAGCGAATAGCGTCGAAGGCTTACGAAACGGATCAGAGACAACATGGCCTTTTCCGCTACCACCATTTTTTGATTTCATCCAAACAAATGCACCGGGATCGAATGCTTGCAAGTCGAGCGCGCTCATGTCGACTTGTGTGGCGAGCTCTGGATACGCAGTGAGTAAAACCTGAAAACCTCGGTCGAGCAAAAATCCGTCTACGTTGTCGGTGCGTACGCGCCCACCAACGCCATCAGATGCTTCGAGTATTACAACACTGAATCCACTCTGTTGAATCTGTCGTGCAGCCGCAAGCCCCGATAGGCCAGCGCCGATCACGACCACATCAACCTGCGTGGGGAGCGTCATAATTTTTTGACTTTTTTACTTTTTAACTATTTTTTGAGCAATGCGCGCAGTGCTACTTCAAGTGTTGGATGCACGAATTGGTAACCGCTGGCATTGAGCGCCGCGGGGATAA
>JBIKID010000087.1:0-6341 GCA_044361815.1 Ilumatobacteraceae bacterium
TTGTCGGAAGTGGTGTAAACGCGAATTGTGTATTTGGCGATGCCACTCGTCGGAGTGAATAAAACGCGAAGCTGTGTGGATGATGATCCGATCTCTACTGTGAAAGTTGGATTCTCAGGTGGGCCAGCGGCATGGGCTGTTTGTGCCCCTACGCCAGAGATGGTTGGAACTGCTACTAGCAGAGCAAGAACTAGTGAGAGCCAAAAACGACTGCATGAACCGCGGTATTCCATAGCAAAACCTTAGTGGACACCAGTTACAATAACAATATTGTTGTTTAACAAAAGCAAAATTAGTGATCGTGGGGGGCAAGTAATGTCGAAATCTATGAGCGACCGCCTTACTCGCAGTAATGGGCGCGAAACTAGGGCTGTCATTCTTGAATTCGCAAAGGCAGAGCTTGAAGAGTTTGGCCCAGTCAAGTTCAATGTTCTTCGTGTGATTGAAAATTCCGGAGTTGCAAGAAGTTCGGTGTATCACCAATTTGGTGATCGTGATGGATTGATTACCGCTATTGAAGTTGAGCGATTCATTGAAGAAATTCGAATCACTAACGAGTTGCTTCGACTTTCTGTGGCCGCGGTCAAAACAAGCGATGAACTATTCCTACTAATCGAACAAGCACTACATGCTGCGTCAACCACTGAGGGCCGAGAATCTCGGGCACATCGCATTGCTGTTATCGCCGCAGCGCAAAATATTCCATCTCTTGAAACAGCTTTAGCGGAGCACGGCAACATGGGCGATCACTATCTCGCTGAGACTCTTGAGATTGGTAGAAAACGTGGAATCATCAATCCACAAGAATCAACGTTGTCAATTGCACGCATTATTTCTACTTTGTTTATCGGTCGTATTTCAGTAGATGGCTTCCATTCGCCCGACGACGACAGTGCGTGGGTGAAAACCACTGTTTCTATCTTGAAATTTTTGTTACTGCCAGACTGAGCGGCGGGTTCACTCGCTTGGGTGACGAGCGATGCTGTCAAGAATGTGGGCAACGCGGATTGAATCTGTACTTGACACAATCCATCCTTGTTCGCCACGTATTACGTTGCTAACGTTCTCCACCATTTCCGCAAATGCATTGGTGACGGCAAACTCTTCAACTACTTCGTTAATTCGAAGAGAGCATGCTTCATTCCAAGTTGTGAATGATTCACCCGCCTCGGTTTGCATCTTTCCTTGTGACCCCCAAACAATGAATTGTTGTTGGCTAGGCAATGCAAATGAACTCACTGAATGCGCTGTGATCGATTTGTTAATGCGCACTGAGACATCAGTAGTCAAGTCAATGCCCGTTGGCCCAATCACGCGAGTGAGATCAGAAATTTGCAGGTCTGTTGCGCCATTGGTGAGTGCGACCCATGCGTGCGCTTGATAGCACCCAACATCCAGTAGCGCTCCGCCGCCCATCTGTGGGTTGAGTCGATAGTTGTCGGTCATTTCTGACGTAAAGGTAAAGGCAGTTTCAATGTGCTCGATGTTTCCAAGTGTTCCACTGGCAACGATTTCAACCATGCGAGAAAAACGGGGATGCCATCTGCCCCAAACTGCTTCAACGAGAAGTCGGTCACTACGGGAAGCGCAAGCAAACATACTTTCTGTCTCTGATGCGTTTAACGCAAGTGGCTTTTCGCACAGCACATGCTTGCCGGCCTCAAGCGACTTTGTCACCCATTCAAGATGTTGGCTATTCGACAAACTGATGTACACGGCATCAATGCGTTCGTCAGCCAAAAGATCGTCGTAGGTTGCGTGAACTCGTTCTGGCTCAAGAGTTGCTGACCGCTTTTCATCTCGGCTGGCAACGGCATACAAATTCGCTCCGCGCGATGCATGTACGGCTGGGGCGAGTCCTCGACTGGCTACAAAACCAGCGCCCAAAAAGCCCCAGTTCACCGCCATGAGTTATGAACGCCGAAGTACGGGCGCAACGGGAATGGCGTTTTGGAGGGCCGATTGTTCGGCTGCTTGCATGATTGCCACGACATTGCGAGATTGTAATGCATTCACTTCCATCGGAATTCCGTTGTTGATGTAGTCAACGATTGAGCGATGAAATTCATGCGGCGCAAGCGGCTGCAACGGCGCAATTCGCGAGGTTCCATCGGTGTGATGCACGGTGAGTATCGCGGGCAAGTCGGCAACTGCTGGTTCGCCAGCAGGATCCCAATCTCCAATGATTGCTCCCTGCGTGCCGAGCACATAAAACTTTGGTTTGCGAGCAGCCGCAAGATCGGAATGAACAAAAGTTGCTTGCTTGCCGGTCGCGAATGTGACCGTGACATGAGCATGGTCGGCATTCGTTGCGTGTGTCCAGACACGTTTGTGGTTTTGTCCACTGACATGAGCCACATCATCCGGAATGATGTTCAGAATCTGATCGAGGAAATGACTGCCCCAGTCAAAAATTGCACCACCGGATATTTCGGCGTTTGAATGCCAATAATCGCATGGTCGTGAATATCCGCCAACAAAACTGTCGTATTGATACACGTCGCCGATTTCGCCCGAGCGAATGATCTCGCGCATTGTCACGAAGTCATCGTCAAACCGGCGGTTCTGATACACCACAAGCATGAGTTTTTTGCTTGCAGCAAGTGCAATCAACTCGTCGCACTGATCAGCAGTAAGCGCCATTGGTTTCTCGAGCACAACATGAATGCCGCGGGAAAGTGATTCTTTTGCCCATTGAAAATGGCTATTCGGTGGGGTCGAGATAACGACAAGATCCAGAAGCCCAGAGTTCAGCATCTCGGTTGCATCGCTGAATGTGGATGCATTTGGTGCAAGTTCAAGTGCTGCTGCGACCCGCTCCGGGTTCGTGTCGCACACGGCCATGAGTTCGAGACCAGCCGTATTTTGGGTCGCAATATTGTGCTCGTGCCCAATTGCCCCATACGCAAGAAGTCCAACGCGTATGGAGTTGTTATTCATCACTAAATAGGTTATCTCTCACCTTTAGTGAAGGGGTTGTGACGGGAGGCGCTTTTGCTGATGGTGAGCAGTTGGCGACGGAGCATGATGCCATCGCCTGGTCCGAGGATGAGCTTTTCAAAAAGTCGTCCAAAGGGGAGTTTGATTTGGGACCGCATTCGTGTCACCAAGCGAGTTCCATGTGGATCATCACGTAACTCGTACGCAAGAGTGAAATGCAGTTTGGGGTTCTTCTTACCCAGCGATCTAATTTCAAGCACGAAGTGCCGCGGTGCATCAACAATGGCTGCAGTGAATGAAATCGGACCAGAAGGTACTTTGTCTCCCGATTGAACCGACTGCCATTCATCGTGCACTCTGGTTGCACTCTTGCGGCCAAGATTGTCGAGCCAGTCGTAGCTGTACCAGCCGGCTCGTCCAAAACCCATTTGCCGAATCCAGGGAAATACATCCTCTGGCGCCGCGCTTATGGTGATTGATCGTGTTGCAATTAATGTTGCATCAAGACACAAGTTGTCTCCAACAACAGAGCTGTGAATCTCTTCGTTTGTTGAACCCCAGAATTGAAAAATCATGACTAATTTGAAAGCGTAATAGGAGAATTCGTGAGTGTGCCATTGTTCGTTGCCCAAGAAATTGGGCACACCAAGATGGATGGAGATGTGTGGATGCCCACTGTCACTATTGATGTGTCACAGTCGCCTGAGGTTGCCGATCTTGCTCGTGTGCATGCGGTGGAGGGGATTGGTGATGTCAGCACTCATGCGATTCGCCAAGATGACACTGTTGTAGTTGGAGTGCAATTGACGCGCCCAGTGCAGGTAATGTTTGCAGTCGCTTTTAGCTATGCGTTGCATCGAGAGTTTCTCAATGAAGTAGCAGATGCGGGTTCGCTTATATTTGCAACAACAGATGCGCAAACGGCGCATGAAGAGCGCCCGTTGTGGTTGAGTGTCGATATTGATGGAGACGCCCTACGTCAAACCATCAATATTGATCGATGATGAGGGAAAATGATTGAGGCACGCATAATTCATCTTGAGTCAGAAGCCGTGATGGCGATGTCACAGATCTTGGGCATCATGCTTGACCAAATGTTTGATGCTGAGACAAGCACAATGTGGAGCACGGAACACATCATCGAATTGGAAGCACGGCTTAATTCGCCTGCCGAAGGTGAACCAATCGAGTTGGGGATTGATGATGCATCATTGCTGTTGCAAGGCATGGCCTTTACTGAAGTGATGTCAGCAGAATTGCCGTGGATTGACACGGTCCGGTGGGTGACTGATTTTGTGACCACGGAGTTGCGTCAACATTGGACTGAAGAAGAGTGGCGCAACTTTTCTCAACAATGACAAAAGGTCCGGTCCAGCGCGCGGTCTATCTACTCTGAGCACGTTCCAGTAACCTCTATATAGATGACGCGGCGTGTGTCGGCGAATTTCGCACCACATTTCGCACCATCCCCCGCCTTCGTGAGGCTGGTGCGTAATTCCAAACCCTAGTAATGGTGGGGTATTGGCTGGGGTTTCAGTAAATGTTTGGAACGCGAAACTCTGTTTTTTTGGAACGCCCTAGATGCTGTGGCGTTGTACCTTGAAGTCATCCTTCAATAACACTGCAACCGTGTAAAAAAAAGTGAAAATAACCGTTCCGGCGACTGCGATTGTCGGACCAGGCGGATAGTTCAAGTGAAAGGCCACTAGAAAACCACCAAATACTTGCACTAAGGAAATCACGGTTCCAATAAGGCATTGGCGAAGCACCGTGATGCTGAAGAGTCGCGCGGTGAGTGAAGGCGCAATCAGGAGAGACACGGTGAGAACGATGCCGACACTACTGATACAGACGACAACACTCATAGCAATGAGCACTAACAAGGTTGCTTCTTGGCGGCGAGATTTGATTCCTACTTGTTGACTATGCAAAATATCAAAAGTTGCAAATGTCAGATCGCGAAAGTTAAAGAATAGGTATGTAAGAACCACTAGTACAAGGAGTGCGGTGATTTGTACGTCAGTTTGTGTCACAGTCAGCACTTGACCGAACAGAAAATGAGTAAGAGAAATATTTGTATCAACTTTGTTGAGAGCGATGATTCCCGACGCAAAAAGTCCAGAGCCAATGACAGCGATTACGGCATCTCGCGGTAAATTCCTGCTCACGCCGAAGAGCGCAATCAAGACCGTCATGAAAAGTCCGGCACCGAGAGCGCCGACAAGAACATAGTCACGGCCAAGCCATGCAAATCCGATGGCGACTCCAACCAAAGTCGAGTGAGACATTGCATCTGCCATGTAAGACAGTTGACGATGGATGATCCAAACACCGATATTGGGCGCAAGCAGAGCAACGAGAAAGCATTCAAGTGCAGCTCGTTGTGCAAATGAGGATGAAAAAGGGTCAAGTAACCATTGCATCATCGGCTAAAAACATCTGTAATGCGAGCTGGGGAAAGAATCTCTCGTGGATCACCGTCTCCGCGCAGTGTTGCGTTGAGGCTGAGGCTTCGTGAAAAGTTCTCGACAACGTAAGAGATGTTGTGGCTGGATAAAAGAACGGTTCTTCCTTGGCTGGCGAGTCGTCTAAATGTTTCAATGAGTGCATCTGCGTGCCTTTGGTCAATGCCAGATGCTGCTTCGTCGAGCAGCAACACGTCTGCTTCTTGAGCGATAGCTCGGGCAATGAAGACTCTTTGAATTTGGCCACCGGAGAGATGAGAAAGGGGAGTGTTCCCCGCGTCGGCAAGGTCTACTTCGTTTAAGCATTGGGCTACTGCGTTTCGATCACTTTTGCTGACAGAAAATCCGATGCGACCAAATCGGCGACGTCCTGCCAAAACGACATCTTTCACAAGAATCGGGAACATCAGATTTGCGTCGGTTATTTGAGGGATGTATCCCACTCGCTTGCGGTCGAGGTGGTGACAGTGTTGACCAGCAACGTAGACGTCACCACTGTGTCGAATCAGCCCCGCCAAGGCCTTAAAGAGTGTTGATTTACCAGCTCCATTTGGCCCCACAAGTGCAACAACTTCTCCCTGTCGTAAATCAAACGAAATGTTTTCTACGGCGACTTTCTCACCGTAGAAAACACTCAACGTGTCAACAGAGAGAAGTATCTCTCCGGTAGGGGGGCTACTGATGGGGTTTGCTACTTGCACTGCAAGCCAGCACGCAAACGCTCCAAGTTGGCTTCTTGAGCAACAATATAACTTGATCCCTTATCAAGATCCTCTTGGCTAAAGCCTTCAATGGGATCGAGGAGATCTGTCTTGGCACCAATTTCATTAGCAATTGTTGAGGCGAGATCTGCTGGGAGAAGAGTTTCAAAGAAGATTGTTGACACTTTGTTAGCTTTTGCAAACGCGCTAATTGCCTGTAATGACTGAGTCGACG
>JBIKID010000088.1:0-6337 GCA_044361815.1 Ilumatobacteraceae bacterium
ATCGGAAAGTTGCATGGATTGAAGCCGGTAACTCAGCGTGGACTAACGCGCGTTGATCTGTTGCATGGCAGCCTGCGCGCCTTGTTCGACAATCAAAACAACTGCTTCTGCGGCAGTTACCACTGCGATGTCGAGCACTTGGCGCTCATTCTGTGGCACTCGAGACAAAACATGATCGGCGCCTTCTTCTTTTGAACTTGGTTTGCCAACGCCGATGCGCACGCGAACAAACTCTTGAGTCTTGAGATGTGTGGAGATGGAACGAAGGCCGTTGTGACCGGCCAACCCACCACCGATTTTGATACGTACCACACCAGGCTCAAGATCGAGCTCGTCATGCACGATGATGATACGAGCCGGTTCGTCGATTCCGTAACGCAATGCCAGTGGACCAACCGCGTTGCCGCTGTCGTTCATGAATGTGGTTGGTGTTGCGAGCAGTAGGTGAGTGTCGCCCGAATGCACTTCGGCAACAAGCGCACGGTCGCGCGACGACTTGAGTGCAACCGAATACTTTTTGGCTAATGCCTCAACCACATCGAAACCGACGTTGTGCCTTGTGCCCGCATATTCGCGACCAGGATTACCTACGCCAACAATGAGCGCGTTGAAAGGAGTGCCTCGCCGCTCGGGCCGCTTATTGCGACCGAACAGCGCCATAAAAACTAGGAAGCGGCTGGCTTGTCGTCGCCGGCAGCAGGTGCTCCAGCGGCAGGTGCGCCAGCAGCGTCGGCAGCAGGTGCAGCGACAGTCTTTTCGGCTTCAGCCTTCGTTGTCAACACAGTGACAATCACCAAGTCTTCGTCGAGGACCGCGGTAACACCCTTTGGCAACTTGATGTCACCCATGCGGATGACGTCGTTCATTGTCATGCTGGTGACGTCGATCAGAATTTCGTTTGGAATGTTGTCAGCTGATGCGCGCACTTCGATGCGGTCAACTGCGGCGTCCACGAGTCCACCTTCTGCAAGCACTGCTTTTGCAGTACCAGTCAAGTGAACAGGAACCGACATCGTGATTTCTTCCGACAAGTCGATCTGCATGAAGTCAACATGGCTGACCGTGCGCTTTACTGGATCGCGCTGCAACTCTTTGACAATCGCTGGGAACTTCTTGTCGTCAACATGCAACTCAAGAATGGTGTTGGCGCCTGCAGGGCCCGACAAGGCGATGCGCAAGTCACGACGACCGACAGTGAACAAGATTGGTGTCATGCCGTGACCGTAAATGACGGCTGGTATGTTCTCGGCGTTGCGAATACGGCGCGATTCTGGGCTTCCAGTTGTGCGGCCTGTTGTGGTGTTCAATGTTGTTGTCATATAAAAACTCCGAAGTTAGAACGGCTGGTCAGTGTATAGCCCAAAAAGGGCAAATTTATTCGGTGATTACGAGCGATTACGAACGATTACGACTGGTTTTCGCCGTCGAACAGGTCGCTTACCGAAGTCTCGTCAAATACTGCGGCGAGGGCATCGGCCAAGATTTTGGCTACGGAAAGTACTTCAATCTTGCCGATCTGCTTTTCTTTTGGCAGTGGCAGCGTGTTGGTAAGCACCACACGGCTGATGACCGAATTTTCGAGGCGCTCGATGGCTGGGCCAGAGAGCACGCCGTGTGTGGCCATGGCCCACACTTCAGTTGCACCACGAGCCATTAACAGATCGGCAGCACTCACGATGGTGCCACCCGTATCGATCATGTCGTCGGCCAAGATGCACAAGCGACCTTCAACTTCACCGATGACTTCTTTTGCCACGGCAACGTTGGTGGTGTTTTTTGGACGACGCTTGTTGATGAATGCAACGTCGGCGTTCATGTCTGCAAGATGTTGTGCAAAACGCTCGGCAACTTTTACGCGACCAGCGTCTGGTGAAACGATGACGACTTCTTTGCGAGCGTGTTGACGTACATACTTTTCGAGCACCGGCATTGCGGTGAGGTGATCAACTGGACCTTCGAAGAATCCTTGAATCTGACCGCTATGCAAGTCGATTGACACCATGCGCTTTGCGCCAGCAGCCTTAAACAAATCGGCAATCAAACGTGCGGTAATTGGCTCGCGACCATCTGATTTTCGGTCTTGGCGTGCGTAACCATAAAACGGACACACTGCGGTGACGCGCTTTGCTGATGCGCGATATGCAGCATCAATCATGATCAGCTGTTCCATGATCGAGTCGTTAATGCTGCGACCTTCGGTTGAACAATGTGTTTGCATGATGAACACATCACCACCGCGAACGCTCTCACCGAAGCGAGGACGCAACTCGCCGTTTGCAAACTCGACAATATTGGCATCGCCCAACTGCACTTCAAGATGTGCTGCAACTTCTTGCGCGAGCACCGGGTGGGTGCGACCCGAGTAAAGAGCCATTCGTTTTGTAGTGACTTTGTCAATCGTCTTGTTCATGGATCTCTCTTACCGGCGAAGAGGCTTTGGGCCTGTTTTGACCAGTGTAGAACGAACACGTTGCTGGCGAAAAAGCCACGACTACTTTCGAGTTCCGGGGAGAGGACTCGAACCCCTATAAACGGGACCAAAACCCGTTGTCCTGCCATTGAACGACCCCGGAGCGACGGATACACGATACTCACTCAAATTGTAGATTTTGCTGTTGTTGCCGATAGCGTGTCACGCGTTATGGGATCACTTGTAAAACGCCGCCGCAAGCGGATGCGCAAAAAGAAGCACAAGAAGATGCTTCGTCGTACCCGCCACCAGCGCCGCAAGTAATTTCGTCATCGCTGGCCTGGGCCGATGGTCCGCCTAGCGAGTCTGTGTTACTAAAACAGTTGCTTTTGGCAGGTCTTTTGCCAATTCCAAAAACGCTCCGTCGAGCCACCAAGTAGACCCGCTGCCCGCCAAAACCGGTGCTTGTCCACATGCTTGGGCGATTTTGTCGTGCCACTCCAGCAGTCTTGGCTCGACCACAAGTGCGGCCTGCTGAAGATCGTTGGGATTGTTTGTGGTGGCGTTACCAGCCTTCGCCAGGTCGTCCCATGCCCGATACACAGCAGGTGTCGAGACCCCAAACGGGGGAATGACCAACGTGATCTCGCGTTGCACCGGCGGTAGGACTTCGATCACTTCGCCAATACCGCGCACTCGAGCACGACCACCGATCATGCAAAACGGAATATCGGCTCCGAGCCGAGAAGCGGCCTTGAGATCGGTGAAGCCGGCCCATTTCAAAATTGCCGCTGCATCCGCAGAGCCTCCGCCTAGGCCACCGCCGCTAGGGATATTTTTTTCGATGCTTACTCGTGCACGGCGACCTGCAAGCGCCAGCGCGCGGCTCACCAAGTTGTCTGAATCTGTTGAAATTCCGCTGCTAAACGGTCCATCAACGTCGAGTCCGTCTTCGTCGGGAGTGATGCGCACTTTGTCGACCAAGTTGAGCGTGACCATCTCGGCATCTATGAGATGAAATCCGTCTTCGCGCACACCAGTAACGCGCAGACTCAACGTCAGTTTTGCTGGAGCATCAATCGTTATCGATTTATTGCCAGACGTTTTCATTTGCCCGCCAACTTGTCTTGCTGTGCAACACACAATCGGCCCCATGCATGAACATCGAGTTCTTCTGCTCGTGCTTCGGGCGACACATCGGCACGCGTAAAAGTTTCGGGTGCAATGATGCCGGCCAAAACTCGGCGAAGCATTTTGCGGCGTTGACCAAAGCCAGTGCGCACGAGAGTAAAGAATTGTGTTGGATCAACGTCGGGCACTGCAGGTGAAGTGCGGCGTTTGATATCGACGAGAGCAGATGCGACATTCGGTTTTGGAAAAAAAACTGATGCAGGAACATCGCCAACAATTGAAGAGGTTGCCCAATATGCAATTTTGACGCTGACCGCGCCATAAGCAGGGGTGCGCACTGGTGCAACAAATCGTTCGGCAACTTCTTTTTGCACCATCACCAGCATGTGGTCGACAGCTGGAGCGCCATCAAGCAGATCGGCAACGAGTGGGGTGGCCACGTTGTAGGGCAAGTTTGCAACTACGTGCCAGCGTTGACTGCGCGCTTGCAGCGGTGCCCAATCCAGCAACAGCGCATCGCCGTGAATAACCTCGACATTTGGCAAGTCTTTAACGACGCTGCGCAATACTTCGACAACACCGTTATCTATTTCAATTGCAACGATGGTCGCGCCGGTTTCGGCAAGTGCAAGTGTGAGCGATCCAAGTCCTGCTCCAATCTCGAGCACAAAGTCGCCTGGCCCTACACCTGCAAGTCGTGCGATACGTCGCACAGTGTTTGCGTCGACTACAAAGTTTTGACCAAACGCACGACGCGGTGACAAACCATGAGCGCTGAGTAACTCGGAAATATCGTTGCGAGTGTGCGTCACCAGGAAATCTTTACAGGAATTGGAGAGTCAATGAGGTCGGCGAGTTTGATAAAGACAGTCGTGTGCAGAATAACGGTGACGCCATTTGGCACGAGCAGACTGAACACATTTGTGCAGGTAATGCTGCGGCCATTGTTGATATTGGTGACGGTAACGACGCGACCTATTGGCGCCTCGATGCTGTAACACACGGCTGTTTCCGTGTATCCCAAACTGCTGTATGAAGCAGTGCCGGTAATGACATCGGTTTGTGCCGCTGGATACGCAATTGCGGCTGATCCAGTTGGCGCGAGAGGTGCCGGGCCACCAAGAATTACTGGTGAAGGAATCTCGGTCTCATCGATTGGCGGAACAGTTGTTGCAACAGTGACGGTGGTTGTTACTGCCTCGCTTGAGTCGCTATTAAAACCACGCACACCAAACATGATGATCAGCGTGATTGCAGTGAGGACCGCGATGCGTCTCCGCTCAAAAACTGACAGAACCACCTAAAACACGCTACGGAGCAATACCGGGAAACGCAAGGCGAGCGTTGCGAGTGGTTGTTTGCGCAAGTTGGGCAACGGGCTCACCTCGCAGGTCGGCAATAAATGTGCCTACGGTTGGCACGAGGGAGGGTTGATTTGGCCTTCCACGATGTGGCACTGGTGCAAGAAATGGAGCATCGGTTTCGAGCAGCATGTTTTCTGGCGGACACCACAATGCAGCTTCTCGCACATCGTCTGCAGTTTTAAACGTGACGATTCCGGAAAAAGATAGGTATGCACCGCGCTTCACACACTCGCGAGCATCATTTTCGCCGCCAGTAAAACAATGGAAGATCGTGCGCTCGGGCACGCCAACGCTGTCGAGTACATCAAACGTGTCTGCCCATGCTTCGCGCGTATGAATCACGAGCGGCAAGTTGTGTTTGTTGGCTAAATCAATTTGTGCGGCAAATACATCGCGTTGCACATCGCGATCTGAATGATCGTAGAAAAAGTCGAGACCACATTCGCCGATGCCAACAACTCGTGGTGCATTTACAAATGGCAGCACAGTGTCGAGACCGAGCTTTGCATCGTGCGGATGAAGACCAACCGTGGCATACACGTCGCTATGAAGTGCCGCTATTGCGATTGCTTGTTGAGTCGTGGTGGCATCGGTGCCAATGACGATCATTGTTGTTACACCTGCATCACGTGCGGCTTGCAATGCTCCGTCTGCGCCACCAGGAATTGTTTCTTCGTACACATGGCAATGTGTGTCGACCCACTCAATTGGTTGCATGGTTTGACTTGTCATGCAGTTTTGCGAGGGAAAAGCGGATCACCCTTCACAACTGTGACGCCACCTGGGTACTGGCCCCACTTGGTGTCGGCGTCGATACGCAAATCAGTGATCGAGCCAGTGAGGCCAATGCGACTCCATATTTCTTGCGTACTCGTAGGCAAAGCAGGGTTGGCCAAGATCGTGACAATACGAAGCGCCTCAAGAGCATCGCCCATTACGCGATCAACCGCTTCGCCAACTTCCATTTTCCACGGCTCATTGTTTTCAAGATGCGAATTTGTTGCACGAATCAAGTTCCACGTTGCTTCAAGTGCCTTGCTCGGCTGCACTTGCGCCCATGCATCTTTGGTTTCGCTCACTGCCGTTGCAGCAATTTGTGCGAGTGGACTGTCGATCGTTGGCTTTGGACCAAGGCCACCGCACTTCTTTTCAACAACTGTTGCAATACGTGCAGCCAGGTTGCCGAGGTTGTTGGCAAGGTCGGAGTTGTAGCGACTGATTAGACCTTCATATGTGAAGTCTCCGTCGTTGCCGTATGCGGTGTCTGCAAGAACGTAATAACGAAAGCCATCAACGCCGATGTCGTCAATCAGGTCGAGCGGGTTGACAACGTTTCCAGTCGTCTTGCTCATCTTTTCGCCACCAACAAGTAGCCAACCGCCAACTGCCCAACCTTTAGGAAGCTCGATACCTGCAGACATCAACATTGCCG
>JBIKID010000023.1:0-20112 GCA_044361815.1 Ilumatobacteraceae bacterium
GTCGTGGGTTCAATTCCCACACTCGGCTCCACTACATCAAGTACGGTTGTTGGTATGAGCCAAGAACAACGTCGTCCCCGCCGAGAGCCAGTTTCACGCGGTTCCTCAATCAATTCAACAATGTCCATTGTTGTTGCCGTAGTTGCGGTATTGCTCGGTTTTTTGATTTTGCGCGATATTCGTGGCGGCAGTACTACAACACCAGCCGTCGATGGTGGAGAAACAACAACAAGCGTTAGCGACACAGTTCCAGTTGAGACAACTGTTCCTGTAACAATTCCTTTAACTGCATTCAAGATTCAAGTTGCCAATGCGTCAAAGGTTTCTGGAAGTGCCGGCCAGTTGACCACCGAGTTGCAAGGACGTGGTTACATCGTGCAACCTGCAGTGAACTCGAGTGAGATCACACCAAAACAAACCGCGACAGTCGTGTATTACTTGCCAGGCAGCGAAGCACAAGCAGCACTAGTTGCTACCGAACTTGGTGGCGTTGCAACAGCAATCATGCCAGCGCCGATTCCAACTGAGGGTGGAAAACTTGGAGAAGCAAGCGTTCTGATTTTGTTGGGAACCGATGTTGCAGGCAAACCTCTTGCGTCACCAGTACCAACCGTGCCAGTTGTAACCACCGTCGCTCCTGGCTGATCTCGTTCGTTACAGCTCAGCAATCAGATAAAGCGAGCCAGAATTTCGGCCGCTGCTTTCTCGATGCACATCAATGGCTGAGAAAACGCTTCAGCTTCGCCAAAATTTTCGATCAAGCTGAATGAATCAATGCGTTGTTGGGCATCGACATCGGCGCCGCCACAAATAACCACTACGGGCTTATTGAATTGTTGTGCAAGTTGCTGCACGCCACCAACAACTTTTCCATCAAAGCTTTCGTTATCTAAATATCCCTCGCCAGTAATGATCAGATCGCATTGTGCGATTTGCTCATGCAAGCCAACTTCATCAGCAACAACATCAAAACCTGGCACAAGGCTTGCACCAAGTGCTCCTAGTCCGCCCGCGAGCCCACCAGCCGCGCCACCACCAATGAGCAGTGACACGTCAATGCCATAGTCGCGCAAGTATGACTGTTGCAGTTGCTCAAGGCGTCCAGAAAGAAATTCAATCTGCACTGGTGTTGCCCCTTTTTGCGCACCAAATAATCTGGCTGCGTCTGTAAATAGTGCACGCACATCGCAAGCCACAATAAATTCGGTTCCACGAAGTCTGGTTGGTGTGCCGATTGCACGAATTGCTCCAAGACCACCGTCGACAGTTGCAGAACCGCCAACGCAAACAATGATTCGCTTGGCTCCATCATTGAGCGCAGTGTCGATGAGCTGGCCCGTACCGATGGTTGAAGCAGCAATGACGTCGTTCTTTTTGGCTCCACCCACCAGAGAAAGCCCAGAAGCACGGGCCATTTCGATAACCGCAGTGTCACCCGCAAGGCGCCATTGTGCCTCGACCGGCTTGCCGAGTGGGTCGGTCACGCGAGTCGTGCGGTTTGGTCCACCAAGTGCATCTAGCGTGCCTTCGCCACCGTCTGCGATTGGCGCTTCGACACAATCGAGACCCAATTCCCAACATGCGTGACCGATTGCCGACGCAACTTGGGTTGCTGTAGCGGTGCCACGAAACTTGTCGACAGCCGCCAGCACTCGCATGTCGTACAGGATAGGCAACTTTGTGTGGGTCGAAGGTCTACGATGAAATAGATGTATTTACGAGGCCGACTTCAATGGTCGCTTCTCGTTATTTCTCTCGTGAGCGGCTTGATCGCTGTATTACTTTCTCGTGGCGGTGGCGAACCAGAGATTGTGGTGCCAACAACGGTTGAGACAACCATTCCCGCACCAACAACGACTGTGTATGTGGAACCTGTGTACTACACAGTCGAACCAGGTGACTCGCTGTTTGCCATTTCGAAGAAGTTCAATCTGAACATGGCCGAATTGATGAGAATTAATAACATCACCAACCCAGACAAAGTTAATGCTGGTGATGTAATTCAGTTGCCGGTGGCCACAGGTTTTATTCCTGTTGCGCCATCAACAACGATGAAGCCTTAGCTACGTCGCACGCGCACCAACTCGGCGATCTCGCGCATGATACGAGCAATATCAAAATCTTTTGGTGTGTACACCGCAGCGATTCCGATTGCACGCAATGAATCACGATCATCTTCGGGGATAATGCCACCAAGAATTACCGGAGCATCCACACCAAGTTTTTGCAACTCGTGCAAAACATCTGGAACAAGTTGCAAATGCGAACCCGACAAAATGGACAGACCAATCACATCTGGGTCTTCGTCTCGTGCAGACGCGGCAATTTGTGCAGGCGTGAGACGAATGCCTGAATAGACAACCTCCATGCCCGAATCACGAGCAGCAACAGCAATTTGTTCGGCGCCACTTGAGTGCCCATCGAGACCTGGTTTGGCAACCAAAAACTTCGGTGGACCACCAGGAATAGTGCGCACATACTCGGCAACATCTGCCAGTTGGGCTGTGCGACGGCCTGCCGCTGCACCAACCCCAGTAGGTGCACGGTATTCACCAAATACTTCACGCAGCACCTGGCTCCACTCGCCAGTAGTGCCGCCTGCTTTGGCCAAAGCAATGGATGCATCCATCAAGTTTGTTTTTCCATTCGCTGCATCTCGCAGTTGACTAAGAGCTTGTTGCACACTTGTGTCATCACGTTGTTTACGCCACGCAGCGACGTCGTCAACAAGCTGCTGCTCGACAGTGTGGTCGACTTTAAGAATGTTGTTGGCGCCGTCGAGAGGTGAAGGTGTTGATTCGGTAAAGCGATTGACGCCGACAACAACTTGCTCGCCTGACTCGATGCGCCGAGTGCGATCGGCCATTGAAGAAACGAGACGACCTTTGAGCTCATCGACCGATTCGAATGCACCGCCGCGATCAAGAATCTCTTGCAACTCAGCCCAAGCGGCATCGCGCAACTCGGCTGTGCGGGCCTCGACCACATGCGAGCCAGTAAAGATGTCTTCGTATTCAAGCAAATCGGTTTCGTAAGCGAGCACTTGTTGCATGCGCAACGACCACTGTTGATCCCATGGACGGGGTAGTCCAAGCGCTTCGTTCCATGCTGGCAATTGCACGCTGCGTGCACGAGCCGACTTGGAAAGAGTGACGGCAAGCATCTCGAGCATGATGCGCTGCACATTGTTTTCTGGCTGCGCTTCGGTAAGACCTAGCGAATTGACCTGCACGCCATATCGAAAACGTCGAGCACGTTCGTCGGTGATGCCGTATCGCTCGCTGCCGATGCGGTCCCACAACTCGGTGAAGGCCCGCATCTTGCACAGTTCTTCCACAAAACGAATGCCGGCGTTGACAAAAAATGAGATGCTTGCAAAGACTTCTGGAAATGCTTCATCTGAGACCTGGCCACTTGCGCGTACTGCATCCAAAATGTCGATGGCATTGGCAAGTGAGAACGCAATCTCTTGTACCGGAGTAGCACCCACTTCTTGCAAGTGATACGAGCACACATTCATCGGGTTCCACTTCGGTGCGTTTGTGGCACACCAGGCGATCATGTCGACGATGATGCGACGCGATGCTGCTGGGGGAAATATGAAAGTGCCGCGTGACAAATATTCTTTGAGAATGTCGTTTTGTGTTGTGCCACGCAACTCGGTTGCCGACGTGCCCTGCTCGGCGGCATTGGCAACGTATAACGCGAGCAACCATGCAGCAGTTGCGTTAATGGTCATCGATGTATTCATCTGACCAGGAGGAATCTGTTGCATCAGCGTGCGCATGTGACCCAAGTGCACGACCGGTACACCTACTTTGCCAACTTCACCGCGAGCAAGAATGTGATCTGGGTCGTAACCCGTTTGGGTTGGCAGGTCGAAGGCGATGGAAAGGCCAGTTTGGCCTTTAGCGAGATTGGTGCGATACAACTCGTTGGACGCTTCTGCGGTTGAATGCCCCGAATAGGTACGGATCAGCCAAGGTTCGTCGCGGCGACTCATACGTCAAGGTTAGGGGTTGATGGCCTCGTCAAGACGACGCAGGTATTCGTTGCGGGGGATTTCTGTTGCACCAAGAGTTTCGAGGTGGGGCGTGAGCCATTGCACATCCAGCAATGACATCGCCGAATCGCTCATAGTTGCAACGAGGTGCATGAGTGCAATTTTGGACGCATCGCGCTTGAGGTGAAACATAGATTCGCCGGCAAAGAGGCCGTTCACGCGCACGCCGTACAAGCCACCAATCAGCACGCCATTCTCGTCGAACGTCTCAAAACTATGGGCCCAACCCAGTTCGTGCAGCGTTAAATATGCATCGATGATGTCGTTTGTAATCCATCCACCCTCGCGATTGGGTACTGCGCAACCGCGCAACACGCGCTCGAAACACGTATCGATGCGAACAGAATATTTGCGCGCGCTACTTCGCATTGAACGAGTGATGCGCAATTGGTCGATCGGAAGAATGCCGCGCATCATTGGCGACCACCAACCCATTGCTGGTTTGTTTAGGAATGGAAAGTCATTTGCACTCGACATTGGAAATATGCCGCTGCGGTATGCCTGTATGAGAGTTGCAGGCTCAAGATCCGCACCGCGTCCAACGATGTCTTGCTGAGGCCATTCAGTTGAAGGCGGAAAATTCCAAATTGACGGACCAAGCTCGACTGGTGTGTCATGCCAAGACGTCATACGCCACGGTACATCTGACGCAATGAGATCTAGTAAGTAAAGAATCCCTGCTTGGTCTTGCGGCCCAACTTGCCTTCTGCCAACAACTTTTTGAGAGAGTCGGCTGGCTCGAGATGGCTTTGCTTGAATTCATTTTGGAGAGCATTAAGGATTGACACGGTGGTGTCAATACCGATGAGGTCAAGCAGTGCAAATGGGCCCATCGGGAAGTTGCAGCCACCTTTCATCGCCGTGTCGATGTCTTCCATGGATGCTGTTTTGGCTTCGAGCATGTGCACTGCGTTGTTGAGGTATGGAAACAACAAAGCATTGACGATGAAACCTGCACGGTCAACAACTTGTACAGGATCTTTTGCACAGGCAAGCGCAAACGCTGTAGCAGTAGCAATGGTGTCGTCACTTGCAGTGATCGGACGGATTACTTCAACAAGCGACATCATTACTGCAGGGTTAAAAAAGTGAATGCCACAAACTTTGTCTGGTCGGTTTGTCGCTTGTGCCATTGCAACAACAGGAAGGGTGCTGGTGTTCGTCGCAAGGATCGCTGATGGCTTGACAATTTTGTCAAGTTGCGAAAACAGTTCTTGTTTTGGTGCGAGCTCTTCGAGAATTGATTCGATAACAAGATCGCAATCGACAAGTGCGGAGAGTTGGTCAGTGATGCTGATGTGCGACAAAATTTCTGTTCGCTGATCCTCTGTCATTTTTGACTTGGCAACTTGTTTAGCGAGATTGTTTTCAACTGATGTGAGCATCGACTGTGCGCCAGCCATTGTGCGCGAGCGCACGACCACGTTGATACCGGCACGAGCAACGACTTCGGCAAGACCAGAGCCCATGATGCCTGAACCGCAAACGCCGACGAGATGGGGAAGTGAAGACTGAGAAGTAGTTGTAGTAGTCATGGCGAGCAACCGTAGTCAATAGACCGAGTTATTTACCAACTGGTAACGAAAGAACCATCTGGGCTTTACCAGCCCTGATTAGGTTTGCCTGGTGATCAATACACAAGTTGACGGGACAGCCAATCACCCGAGGCGACTGATAGGTCTTGAGGCAGTCCACAACTTTCGCGACCTAGGTGGATACCCAACCGAGGATGGACGAACTACCAAGTGGAGAACGCTCTTTCGTGCGGACGGCTTGTACCGATTGCGTGGCGCAGATGACATGAGCCGCGTCAGGCAACTGGGTTTGAAATCGGTCATCGATTTGCGTACCGAGCGTGAACAGCGTGAACAGGGAATTTTCCCTACCGACGACATTGAAGTGGCATTTCATCATTTGTCGATCGTTGACGTGACTTGGTCGGATACTCAGACTCCAGTGTTTGATGATGAAGTTGAGTTTTTGGTGTGGGGATATCGCGACATGTTGGAAATTGGCTCGAGTCGATTTGCAGATGCAATGCATGTGCTTGCACAAACTGAATCGATACCTGCTGTGTTTCATTGTGCTGCCGGCAAAGATCGCACTGGTGTGCTTGCTGCATTGTTGCTTTCGAGTCTTGGTGTGGACGACGCACACATTTGTGCCGACTATGGCCTCACGCAGGACGCAATGCGCCGATCGATTGCATGGTCGAAAGTGCATCGTCCCGAACTAGCCCAACGTTATGCAACTATTCCTAAGGCATACCTGGCCGCCGACCCGCGAGCGATGCAAATCATTTTGACTGATCTTGCACAACAACATGGTTCGGTGCGCAACTATGTACGCGAGATTGGAGTCGCTGACGCAACGATAAATGCGTTGGAAAATCTGTTACTAGAAATGCACTAATTCGCTGAGCGAAATTAGCTGGCGATGATCGTGACGCTGTTGATAATTAAGTCTTCGATCGGGGGAACGCCGTTTGCTGCAGGATCTGGGTTGGACGCTGCGTCGAGTGCAGGGATTGTCTGATCCAAACCTTGTGTGACCTGACCAAACAATGTGTAGTCGGGGCTGAGCGTTGCACCGTTTTCGCCAGTGATAATGAAGAACTGGCTGCCGTTGGTGTTTGGGCCAGAGTTAGCCATTGCAATGGAACCAATTTTGTACTCACCCTGCGAAGGAAGTTCGTCGGCAAATTTGTAGCCAGGGTCACCCATGCCGGTTGCGGTTGGGTCACCACACTGCACAACAAAATCAGTGATTGCACGGTGGCATTTTGTGCCATCAAAATATTTGTAGCGGGCAAGCACGACAAAGTTGTTGGTGGCGAGAGGTGCCTTAACTGGGTCGAGGACAATTGAGAATTCACCCTTATTCGTCAGGACAATCGCGGTGTAAGTTTTGCCGTCCTCGATGCACATCGGTGGCGCTTTTTCAAACTTTGCAACCCGAGTTTCCGACATATCTCCTGCTGGGCAAGGAGTATCTCCTGTGATTTCGCGGCCTTCAAGTGTCGGCGCAATGGTGCTTCCACTCAAATCGGTGACAGCCGTGGTGTCGGTCTGTGCAGAAGAGCTACCCGTGGTGCCACCCGAGACGCGAATGATCACGACAACACCGACAATCACTCCAACAACGGTGAGGGCGCGAATGATGTTCTTGCGCACCTTTCGCTTTTGATCTGTTTTGGCTAGTTGGTCAAGCCTTTGGCGTCGGTTTTCTTTTTTGCGAGTTCGTTTGTCTGTGCCCATAGTTTTAAAAGGATACTCGCGTAGAGGTAGCGTAAAGACCCTGTGGCGCTTCTCGTTCAAAAATATGGTGGCACTTCGGTTGCTGATCCAGACCGAATGCGCAATGTTGCACGCCGAATCGCCGACGCCAGAGCCAAGGGTCACGACGTTGTAGCCGTTGTGTCGGCAATGGGCAAGGCCACCGACAATCTTGTAGAGCTTGCTCGGCAGGTTTCGAGCAACCCGCAGGGCCGTGAGATGGACATGCTGCTCACAACAGGAGAGCGCATCTCGATGTCGTTGCTGTGCATGGCACTGCACGATGTGGGTTGTGACGCGGTGAGTTTCACTGGAAGTCAAGTTGGCATCATCACCGATACATCTCACACCAAAGCAAAGATTTTGGAGATCAAAGGTGATCGTGTTCGCGAGGCTTTACTTGCTGGCAAGGTTGCTGTTGTCGCAGGTTTTCAGGGTGTAAGCACTGACCGCGAGATCACGACACTCGGTCGTGGCGGTAGCGACACAACAGCAGTTGCACTTGCCGCAGCACTGAAAGCAGATGTGTGCGAGATCTATACCGATGTGACTGGCGTGTTTACCGCAGACCCGCGTCTGGTTTCGCAGGCAAGCAAAATTAAGCAATTGAGTTTTGATGAAATGCTTGAGATGGCCGGTGCGGGAAGCAGAGTGCTTGCTCTGCGCTCAGTTGAATTTGCGCGAAATCACAATGTGCCAATCCATGTTCGATCAAGTTTCACGTTAGAAGAAGGCACCTGGGTTCTTGGTGCCAACGACGAGAGGAAAACAAAAATGGAAGATCCAATTATTTCTGGAGTTGTTCACGATGTGGGCGAAGCCAAGATGACATTGCTTGGCGTGCCCGATCGTCCCGGCGTGTCGGCTCTCTTGTTTGAATCTCTCGCAAAGGCAAATGTCAACGTTGACATGATCGTGCAGAACACATCGATTGACGGCACCACCGATATCTCATTCACGCTTCCAGTCGGTGACATTGCAACCGCGGAGCCGATATTGACAGAAGTTGGTAAAGAGGTTGGGGCAAAAGGTATCAACAAAGACGAAAACATTGTCAAGCTGTCGTTGGTTGGTGCTGGGATGAAGTCAAGTCCTGGTGTGGCAGCGAAAATGTTTCGAGTCTTGGCCGATAACGGCGTCAACATCGAAATGATTTCGACATCAACAATTCGTATTTCGGTTGTCGTCGAGCGATCCAAGCTAGAGACAGCAGTCCGAGCATTGCACACAGCCTTTGGCTTAGACAGTGGTGAGGATTACTCAGCTCCGTTGCCCGAACGCAAGTAGGTTGTAACGGATCATGATGAATCAGCGCGGTGCAAAAAAACGCGCCCAATTTGTACCCTGGCGGAGTGCCGGCAACCGCACCGAAGCGGGTGGATCTGCGGACGAGATTGTGCGCTCAACCGGCTGGGTGTTTAACAACGAAACCGGCAGCGAACTGACTCTTGAAGAGTTTGTGGCCACAGGCGACAAAGAAGTAAAGCGCTACATGCGTCAGTTCGGTTTTGAAGCAGAACGACTTGTTCCGCTGACTTTGCTTGAAATCGGTAGCGGGATTGGTCGAATGACAGCTTCATTTACCGAGCAATGCGCACATGTAATTGCTGCCGATGTCGATGCTGCATTTTTGGAGCGCTGTCGCGAGACGGTTGGCAAGCACGGACGTGCAGACAGGCTGACGACAACACACGTACAAGATGGCAGCACACTTTCGCTTGCCGACGATTCTGTGGATGTTGCATTTTCGTACATCACCTTGCAGCACTGCCAACGCAATGATGCGCTTGGTCTGTCACGTGAAGCGGTGCGAGTTACGCGCGCTGGTGGAACCGTGATTCTCAACTATCGCTCGTGGGTGATCAGCGATGTTCTCTTGATTCCAGTTGGGATATTGGTTCGTTTGTTGTGGCGCATGCCAGCAATTGGAAAACGGATTTCGAGCGCGAGATGGGCAACACGATTTGGTTGGCAGGCAAATAGGTTGCGCCCCGATGAAGTATTACAAGACATTATTGATCACAGTCAAAAATCATTGACAGATATCACGGTGTATCACTCTCCGTTTCAGGTGCGTCATGTTTCGCATTCAAATGTGCAAGTGAAAGTGTTGAAGCGAGTTAATCGCAGCCATTGGTGGCTTGCCGCTACGGTGCGTGGATCATGACCGCACATCGACTCTCAATTGAAAATATTGAGCGTGCGGCAAAAACAATCGACCCTGTCTTTCTGAATTCACCACAGTTCAACTGCGAACCGCTTTCTAGCGAGTTGGGGTGCGCACTCACTCTCAAAGTTGAAACCACTAATCCCATCAGAAGCTTTAAGGGTCGTGGCGCAGATTTCTTCATGCAAGAGAATGTTGCTGCACTTTCAGGGCGAGATCTTGTGTGTGCAACTGCGGGCAACTTTGGTCAAGCAATGGCTTTTGTATGTAGGGCACACAAGCGCCCGTTGATTATCTATTGCGCGACCAATGCCAATCCCCTCAAAGTTGACCGAATGCGCTCAATGGGTGCTGAGGTGCGCCAGATGGGTGACAATTTTGATGCGGCCAAAGAGAACGCAAAAAAGTTCTGTGCCGAGACCGGTGCCTATTTTGTTGAAGATGGCCGTGACATTGCAATCTCTGAAGGCGCAGGATCTATCGCAGTTGAGTTGATGCAACAGCGCACGTTTGATGCCGTGCTTGTACCGCTGGGCAACGGAGCCTTGATCGGTGGCATTTCTCGCTACATCAAACATGTTGCGCCTGAAGTGAAAATCATTGGCGTTTCTAGTGCGACCGCCGATGCGATGGAAGCATCGTGGCGTTCGGGAACAGTGATCGAACGATCATCTGCCAACACCATCGCAGACGGCATT
This sequence comes from Ilumatobacteraceae bacterium, assembly GCA_044361815.1. Taxonomy (GTDB): domain Bacteria; phylum Actinomycetota; class Acidimicrobiia; order Acidimicrobiales; family Ilumatobacteraceae; genus UBA3006. The sequence continues at coordinate 10,204 of JBIKID010000023.1, forward strand.
GCAGTGCGCACCCCTGTGCCAGAGGCACTCAACGACATGAAAGGTCTTGTCGACGATGTGTTGTTGGTGTCGGAAGACGCACTGAAGCGCGCGATGAAGTTGGTCTTTGACAAGGCCGGATTGATCATTGAGCCTGCGGGCATTGCTGGAGTCTCTGCAATTCTTGAACATGCTCACCTCAAAAAGATGCGCCTTGCCACAATTATGTGCGGAAGCAACCTCACGCCGACACAAGTAAATGACTGGCTTATCGACAAGGTCTGACAACTAAACTGACGTTATGCGCGTAGGACTAGTTGGAGCCACCGGAATGGTGGGAACCGTGATGCGACAGTTGCTGGCCGAGCGCAACTATCCAGTCGATGAACTTCGGATGTTTGCGTCGGCGCGTTCTGCTGGCACGACCATTGAATGGAACGGAAGAACAATCACTGTTGAAGATGCAACCACTGCAGACCCAAGTGGCATGGATGTCGTGCTGTTCTCGGCTGGAGCAACAACCTCTCGAGCACTTGCAGAAAAATATGCGAATGCTGGTGCAATGGTGATCGACAACTCGTCCGCTTGGCGCATGAACGATGATGTGCCATTGATCGTTTCCGAAGTAAACCCTGGCGACGTTGCTGCTGCAAAGTTGGGCATCATTGCAAACCCAAACTGCACCACTATGGCTGCCATGCCGGTGCTCAAAGCTCTGCACGACGAAGCAACACTTGTACGGCTAATCGTCAGCACGTATCAGGCAGTGAGCGGTGCCGGCGTAGCAGGTGTTGCCGAACTTGAAAATCAGACACGCGAGGGTGTCGCAGATGCAGGCAAACTCACCTACGACGGTGAAGCGATCAAGTTTTCGAAGCCAGTCAAGTTTTCGCAAACGATTGCATTTAATGTGTTGCCACTTGCTGGATCAATGATGGATGACGGCTCGTTTGAAACTGACGAAGAACAAAAGTTGCGTAATGAAAGTCGCAAGATCTTGCACATTCCAGATTTGCGAGTATCAGGAACATGTGTACGAGTGCCAGTGTTTAGCGGTCACTCACTCAGCATCAACGCCGAGTTTGCGCACCCAATTACAGCCGAGCGTGCACACGAGATCCTGGCAACAGCCCAAGGTGTGGTCGTGGCCGATGTGCCAACACCACTGATGGCTGCGGGCAAAGACCCAAGTTATGTCGGTCGCATTCGTCAAGACTTGAGTGTTGACGGCAATCATGGACTCGTGATGTTTATTTCCAACGACAACTTGCGCAAAGGTGCTGCACTCAACGCATTGCAGATTGCCGAACTACTAGTTAGATAACAAAAAGCAAATAGTAAAACGGCAAATAGCTATTTACTAAAGCCGCTCATTGCGAGTTGTGGGCGCTGCAACCAGTTGTCGTCCAAGTAGTTTGCCTGACCATCAATCACGTGAACGGTGTATGCATGACGCGGTTTGTCGCTCAAGTTTGGGCCAGATCGGTGCGGCAATGTGCCATTGAGGAGTACAAGCGTGCCGCGCGATGCTTCGAGAGGCACAAGACCCTCAGTTGGATATGGGTCCTTGTCAAACACTTCGGTGATTGTTGCTGTGCGAGCAGCATTTAACTTTGAGCGCGACTTGACGGGGATGCGATGTCCACCTGGCAATGCCCACATGCAACCATTTTCTGTTGTTGCATCGTCAATGGCAATCCAAAAACCAATCACACTTTGTGGTTCTGTCCACAGAAATGTGTGATCTGTATGACTGTTTACTTCGCCGCCGATGCGGGGCTGCTTAAATATGTACATCGACTGCAAGAGCAGTGGGTCAACTAATCCAACTTGTTTTGCAACTGCAGCCATTTGGGGCGTGCGACTGAACGCGCTGAACACCGGGTCAAGATCGTGCATGGCGTGTCCAAGTTTGTTGAGGCACAGGTGTGCTTCAGAACGCAGCACACCGTGTTCATCAAATGCATCCTTTTCAAAAAAGCAACGAATTTTGTCGCCGCTTGTCAAAAAGTATTCATCGGCTGCGTGTTGTGCAGTGGAGTCTGCAGTGAAGATGGTTGCTTCTTGCGGTGAAGGCACGTTGTCTTTGGCAAGTTGCAATGCACGTTCGCGCAACGTCAGACATGCTGCGTCATCAACGAAATTTGGCAAGACCAAATATCCATCTTCATTGAACGCCTGTAGCTGTTGAGGCGAAAGTAGTTCTTCCGATGTTGTCATGACTCGCTCGGGTTTTCGAAAATTGAATGCTCTGGAAATGCTGCTGGCAACAAGATGCTGAGCGGAGTGGGTGTGCCTTCAACATCAACCAGCAGGTTTGCGCCACCGTGTTCCCACAACAGTTGCCGGCAACGTCCGCATGGTGTGACGTCGGTGTCATTTCCAACACAAGCAACGGCGATAATTCGTCCTCCACCACCCATGTGGAGCGCCCCCAAGATTGCGCACTCTGCGCAGAGTGTGAGTCCGTATGACGCATTTTCTATGTTGCATCCAGAAATGACACGACCATCGTCAACGAGCGCTGCTGCACCTACTCGAAACTTTGAGTATGGGGCGTATGAATGTTGCTGTGCTTCGCGGGCAGCAGCACGCAGTTTTTGCCAATCAATTGTTGGTGTTGTTGTGGCCATACACCAACACTAGTTGCGGGCGACTGACGCCAAAATTACTGGGGTCAGTTTGTTGACACGATCAACAACGCCAGCGGCGTCAATAGTGAGTGCCTTGCGATCTTGCACAACAACTTGGCCGTGAACGACCACATGGCAGACGTCGCCACGACCAGCGGCGGCGACAATGGCAACATGCGGATCGAACACCGGTGTGAGAGATGGAGAAAAGGCGTCGAGTACGACGAGGTCGGCATACTTTCCCACTTCGAGTGAACCGATGAGGTGATCAATGTGCAGTGCCTTGGCTCCATTGATTGTTGCCATTCGCAATACATCGAGAGCCGGCAAAACGGTTGGGTCTGATGCTGCAGTTTTTTGCACGTACCCAGCAAGACGCATGGCGAGCCACAAGTCGATGTCATTGCCCGAAGCTGGACCATCGGTACCAAGAGCAACATTGACACTTTGCTTGTGCAACTCGACAATACGCGCAGTTCCACTTGCCAACTTGTAATTGGACGCAGGACAGTGCGTCACCGTTGCACCATGTTGTGCGATCATCGCGATGTCAGCGTCATTCAAATGCACGCCGTGGGCGAGGACCGCATTTGAGAGAAGTTGAGTGTCGGCAAGCACTTTGATTGGCGTGCGACCATTGTGTCGTTTTGAGACGAGTGACATTTCGCCAACAGTCTCTGCGGCGTGCACATGAATGTGGGCACCGTGTTGTTTGGCGAGTGCTGAGATCTGATTGAGATGATCTTCGCCAAGCAAATATGTGCTGTGCGGGCTCAGCCAATTGAGCGAATCAAAACCATTTGGCAAAGAGAGTTCTTGCTCGCGCTTTTGGGAATCGGTGAGCCACTCGTTTGCCCATGACATGCGCTTGGCAATTGGCAATGGCTCTGGTCCATCAGACTCAAGCAGGTTTGGACCGCAGTGAATGCGCATGCCTGAGCGTGCTGCAACTTCGAGTGCAGCGTCGGGCAAGTAGTACATGTCAAGGGCGGTAGTGATGCCACCCAACAGCGATTCGAGCGCCGCAAGTTCGGTGCCAGCCACAACAGCATCGTGCGACAACACTGCGATCTCTGCTGGCATAAGACGACCTAGGAAATCTTCCAAGTTCATGTCATCACCGAGGCCACGAAACAGCGTCATACCCATGTGCGTGTGAGCGTTGATCATGCCCGGCATAACAATGCCACCCTTGGCATCGATGACAGTTGGCGCAGTGTGGGCGAATGTGCCAGCCGCAATTGCACGGATCTTGCGATCAGCACCGACCACGATCGTTGCATCGTTGACAATGGTGCCGAGGGCGTCGACAGTGACAACGCAGGCGTGGGTAATTGCGAGAAGGTCTTGTGGAGTGCTCATTAAAATTTTGTCACTTTCGTTGTATCTATTTGTTTCAGCACGTCGCGCAATAGTGCGCCAACTCGTTGAGCTGACTCTTTGCCAACTTGCAATACATCTTCACCAGACAATGGTTGAGGGTTGAGGCCTGCTGCCAGGTTTGTGGCGAGCGAAAGTGCGAGCACTCGCATACCCAAGTGTCGCGCAGCAATGGTTTCGAGCACGGTTGACATGCCAACCATGTCGGCGCCAAGCGTGGCAATCGCGCGAATTTCAGCTGGCGTTTCAAAATGTGGACCGTGAAAACCAAAGTAGACGGCCTCGTTGATGTTTGGGGAAACTTTGCGCACAAGCGAGCGCAGCGACGAGTTGTACGCATCGGTGAGATCAACGAAGCGACCAGCGTGTGGTGCTGGTGGATTGTCACCCGTGAGTGGGGAGTAGCCAGTCATGTTGATGTGATCTTTGATTACTACGGGCTCGCCAATGGTCCACTCTGTTTGCAAGCAGCCCGCGCCGTTTGTGAGCAATGCGATTTTGCAACCGAGTGCATGTGCGACGCGCACGCCGTGCACTACCGCGTGCACTCCATGACCTTCGTATAAATGCGTACGGCCAGTGAGTAGCAATACGCGTGTAGAACCGATGGTGATCGACTTGAGTGCACCACCGTGGCCAATGGCCGACGGGCGGGTGAAGCCTGGGATGTCTGCAACGTTGATTGATTGAACTGGAGTCTCGGACACTTCTTCGAGAAGGCCTACGGCATCTGCCCAGCCAGAACCCAACACCACGAGCACCTCATGTTGTGCGTCATGCGGTATGGCAAATTGCGCGCGAACCGCCTCGGCTGACCGTTCGGCAAGTGCAAAGGCTTCTTTGACTACTTGATCCATAGATTAAGGCTAGGCACCAAAGTTCGGATTAGGACACTCACATCGGTAGCGTGGTGCGCTATGAACACGACCGCGACAGCACCACTGACTATCTCTCCGACTCGCGTATTGGCCGACTTGTTGCCAAAACGCGCAACGCGCACATCTGCTCTCACACAAGATGTCGTTCTCGTTTTTGGGTTCGCCTTGCTGACCGCCCTTGCCGCGCAGATTGAAATTCCACTTGGGTTTACACCAGTGCCACTTACCGGCCAAACATTTGCAGTGCTTCTTGCAGGAGCAGCGCTTGGCATGCGACGTGGTGCTTTAAGCCAACTCGTGTATTGGTTTGCAGGACTGACTGGATTACCTTTTTATTCGGGCGGTGCTGGAGGTTGGAACTCAGGAACCGGCACAACACTCGGTTACCTCGTTGGCTTCATTGTTGCTGCTGGTGCAATTGGGTATCTTGCAGAAAAAAAGCAAGACCGAAACTTTGCAACTTCATTGCCAGCAATGCTGCTCGGATCAACAATTATTTATGCATTTGGCGCAACATGGTTGGCACACAAGATCAATGTTCCTCTTGCAAACGGTGACACAAATGCGATCAGCCTTGGGGTTGCACCATTTTTGATTGGCGATTTGTTGAAAGCACTCATTGCGGCAGGACTCACCAGCACCGTGTGGACTGCAATCGCTCAGCGCAAATAGAAGCAGCGCGTTTAGCGCGAACGTTCAAGCTCGTACAGCGTTGTACCGTTTCCGCGCGCAACCCATAAACCCGCACCGGCTTGCACAAAGTGTCGGTTAAGACGCTTGCGATACCAATCGCCAGTGCGTGCATAGATATTCAAGTCAGTTGTTTTTTTATCGACAGCGTTGCGCAGGTCGGCAGATGTCGGAACTTCTAGGTAGAGAACACCGCGCGTTGCCTTTGCCAAATTGCCAATAGCCGCAACAGCTTGCTTGTCGTTGAGATATTGCAACACGCTGTGACACACAACTAGATCAAATTGCCGAGTTGGAAACCATGACGCGATGTCGTGGCATTCGTGGCCGTACTTTTCGCAAGCATGCTCGCTGATATCTACCGACAGTCGCTTTACTTTTGGATGAGTGGTTGCATACCAATCTCGCCAGTAGCCAAGACCTGCACCCACATCGAGTACCGACCGCACAGGTACTTCCCACCACTGACACATTGCGTGCACCGCAGTGGCGAGTGCGTTGACCTTGGTGCGGCTGTGAACAGGGCTAGTTGAATAGAAGCGCTTGAAAAAAGCGGCATCAAATGTGTGGCGTGCCATGCATCTTGTGTAGCAGGTGAGGGGCCGCCGTTACGATTGTTACCGTTACGATTATTGCCAGACCTCACTCGTGGTCGCATTCGCAAGGAGCCAACATGTCGGTATATGAAACCAAGATTGCACGCCTCACTGGTGCGGGCAGCCCATTTGACGATGTGCTTGGCAAAGTGACGTTGCTTGTCAACGTTGCATCCAAGTGTGGTTTGACGCCGCAATACACGGCGATGCAACAGTTACACTCCGATTTGTCGGCAAAGGGTTTCAGCGTGCTTGGCGTGCCATGCAACCAGTTCATGGGCCAGGAGCCAGGAAATGCACAAGAGATTCAAGAGTTCTGTTCGACAACATACGGGGTTGACTTTCCATTGAGCGAGAAGGTTGATGTCAATGGTGATGCGCGCCATGCACTGTACGAGTCATTAGTGACCTCGCCAGATGCCGAGGGATACACCGGCGACATTCGTTGGAACTTTGAAAAGTTTTTGATTGGTCGTGACGGAAAAGTTGTTGCAAGGTTTGGTCCGCAAGTCGCACCAGATGCTCCAGAAGTAGTGGCTGCAATTACGTCGGCACTGGGCTAATCACAATGCTTAAAGTCGGTGCAGTCCAGATGTCGATGTCGACCGACATCGCAACGAACATTGCAACCGCCGAGCGTCTCGTGCGCGTAGCTGCGTCACAGGGTGCACAGGTCGTGTTGATTCCTGAACTTTTTGAGGGACATTATTTTTGCAAGGACGTAGATCCAAAACATCTCAACCTTGCATTGCCTATCGACGGACATCCGACAATCGCACATTTTCAGCGCGTGGCAAAAGAACTCAATGTTGTTCTGCCGATCAGCGTGTTTGAACGTGCCAACGAAGCCTTGTTTAACACCGTTGCGATGATCGATGCAGATGGAACGGTGATGGGCATTTATCGCAAGAGCCACATTCCAGATGGCATCGGTTACAGCGAAAAGTATTATTTCAGTCCTGGTGATACTGGGTTTCGTGTTTGGAAGACACGACATGGAGCAATCGGTGTTGGTATTTGCTGGGATCAGTGGTTTCCAGAATGCGCGCGATCGATGGCACTGCAAGGTGCGGACGTGTTGTTGTATCCAACGGCTATCGGCAGCGAACCACCAAACCCTTCGTGGGATTCTGCACATCATTGGCAACGCGTTATGCAAGGCCACGCAGGAGCCAACATGGTTCCAGTCGTTGCAGCCAACCGAACCGGTCGCGAAGTTGGCGAACAAACAGAAATCACGTTTTATGGATCTTCATTCATTACCGATGCACTGGGTGCCAAAGTGGCAGAAGCCAATCGCACTGACGAGGGTGTTTTGGTTGCAACAATCGATTGCAACGAAAACCGCAAGATGCGCAGCGCTTGGGGCTTGTTTCGCGACCGACGCCCAGAGTTATATCGCGGCTTAACCACATTTGATGGCATGACGTCGGGCAACTAATGCCAAGGATGCCAGGAGAGTTTGCTCCTCACGAACGCACAGTTATTGCATGGCCCACACGTGACGGCGTATACGGCGAACATCTCGACGAAGCACGGGAAGCTCACGCTGCGCTAGCACGCACGGTCTCGGGCTACGAGCCTGTAACCATGATCGCAAATCAGCAAGAAGCCGAGTATGCAACAGAGTTGTGTGGCTCAACAGTCGACGTAGTTGCACTCCCTATTGATGACTCGTGGTTTAGGGACTCAGGCCCGATTTATGTATTTGATGGCGACCAGCGTGTAGCGGGCAACTGGATATTTAATGGGTGGGGTAAAAACTTTTTTCCATTCGACAAAGATGCTGCTGTTGCAAGTGCATGGGCCAAACAGGCTGGTCACTCGGTGCGCAACATTGACATGGTGCTTGAAGGTGGATCAATCACGTCCGATGGAGCTGGTCTGTTGGCGACAACTGAGCAATGTTTATTGCATCCAAATCGCAATCCACACTTGAGTAAAGCTCAGATTGAACAACGATTGCGCAGTGAGTTTGACTTGAACGAAGTGATGTGGCTTCCACATGGATTGTCGATGGATGCCGACACAGACGGTCACGTAGACAACGTTGCGATCTTTATTGCTCCACGCACAATGGTATTTCAGACATGCAATGACAAATCAATGAGCGATCACCTGCGTCTTGAAGAAAACCGCAAGGTCGCTCAATCTTTTGGCGTGACCATGCACGAAATTCCTGTGTTGCCAGTGATTGAGTATCACGGTGAGCGCATGCAAGTTCCATATCTCAACTTTTATATGATCAATGGTGCAGTGATCGTGCCTGTCTGCGGTCACGCAGCAGACGACGACATGCTTGCACTCATCGGCGAATACATTCCCGATCGCGACATCATTGGTCTCGAAATCGGTGGCATTCTTGCTTACGGTGGCGGTGGCATTCACTGCATCACGCAGCAAATACCTGCTGTTCTCTAACAGTTTCTAAACAGGCGCGTCCATTGAGCGCAGTGGCAGTTGCTGCGATGGCAGGTTGTCCCACATGTCGGCAAGCAGATCTTCGCGCAGTGCACGCACGCTTGGGTCATCCCAGCGATTGACATGTTGCAGTGGGTCGTGAGTGAGATCGTAGAGCTCGCCCTCACCGGCTTTACTCATAGTGCCGTCAAGCGCCGCGGTGCACACCCAGTTATCACGGCAGATTGTTCGCAGGTGCACAATTTTTCCGAACAGTACTGAGTCCCATTCGGTGAGCACGCGCTCGTGACCAAGTTGTTCGGCTTCTGCTTGATGAATTGGCAATCGAGGTGCTTCTACGTAGCTCGGTTGAGCCATGCCTGCGATGTGCGCAAACGTTGCGGCAAGCGAAACGTGGCCAACTGGAGCAGAAACTCGAGCAGGCGTAATGTTGGCGCTTGGTGCTGGGCGCCAGATAAGTGGGAGTCGCATCAATGAGTCGACGTGGTACGGACCCTTAAAAAGCAGGCCGAAGTCGCCTTGAAATTCGCCGTGATCAGTGGTGTACAACACGTCGAGATCGTTGCCCCAACCACGTGATTCGATCGCGCCCATTACTTTTGCGATGGCTTCGTCGATCAGTTCGTTTTCAACATGCGTATACGCATTTACTTCACGTACCTGGTCTTGTGTGAGTGTTGCTGGCACCCAACGAGCTGGTGCTTCGTAGTTCGAGACAAATGTGCCGTCGTACCAACCCCGCCAGTGTCGCAGTTTGTCATCGAGAACGGCTTCGCGGGTTGTTGAATTTGCAATGTAGTTTTCTGGAAGATCAAGATCTTGCCAACGAACGCGGTGCATCTCCGATGCTGGTGGATCCCATGGGTGGTGTGGATCAGGAAAACTCATCCAACAAAACCAGTCGCGGTCTGCTGGCAGCGACTCGAGCCATGCAATTGTGCGTTGAGCAACCCATTCGGTGTGATACCACTCGGTAGGGATTGGGTTGACGTGCACTTGTGGCGCTTTAGTGTCGCCACCACCTTCTGCATTGACTTGCAACTCGTTATCAAGAACGCGGTAGTAATTCATTACGGCTTCTGGGTGGTTGTCGCGAATCCATTGTGAGTAGTGCAGTGCACCTGCAGCGCCATGGGTTGCGAGTTCCATGTGGTCAAAACCACGGTGCGGATCATTTGGGTTTTCGTTCGTCGAGCGATGGGCGCCCATGCGGTTTTCGGTGAAGCGCAAAAACGGATCGAGCAATGGCTCGAAGTGTGCCTTGCCAATCAATGCGGTTGCATAACCGGTTGCTCGCAAGTCTGCTGCAATACTCGGCGCATCTTCTGGCAG
>JBIKID010000024.1:0-20092 GCA_044361815.1 Ilumatobacteraceae bacterium
AGTTGATGGTCTCAGGCTTTTTGACTTCGCCACGTGACCAGTTACGAATGTCATCGGCTGTTGCCAAACCAATGCGCAACTGCTCAAAGCTGTTGACATCCACCTTGTTCTTGAATTCTGTTCCTACGTCAGCCATATCGTTTCCTCTTCCTCGTACTTGTCAGCGACAAATCAACAAATAATCAACAATTAATCAACAAACCCAAATGTCTAGTAAGCCTTTTCGCGGCGTCGTTCACGGTCACGGTCATCAGCATCTGATCCACGCTCTGGGCGTGAGATGTCAATTCCCAGTTCTTGTGTTGCACGGAACACGTCCTCATCCATGTCGGTGAGTTCGATGTTCTTGCCTTCGTTCGAAATAACTTCGACATCCAAACAGAGTGCTTGCATTTCCTTCATGAGAACCTTGAAGCTCTCCGGAATGCCAGGCTCTGGAATGTTTTCGCCCTTGACGATGGCTTCGTACACGCGCACACGGCCAAGCACGTCATCGCTCTTAATCGTGAGCAATTCTTGCAAGCAATATGCAGCGCCGTAGGCCTCGAGTGCCCACACTTCCATTTCACCGAAGCGCTGGCCACCGAACTGTGCTTTACCACCGAGCGGTTGCTGAGTGATCATGCTGTATGGACCAGTTGAACGTGCGTGGATCTTGTCGTCGACCATGTGGGCGAGCTTCAAGATGTACATGTAACCAACCATGGTTGGGTTGTCATAGAACTCGCCGGTGCGACCATTGCGCAACTGCGTCTTTCCATCACGACCGATCAAACGAACACCGTCTGAAGTTTCAGGGTTGAGGTTTTCCAACATCGACTGAATCGTCGGGTGTTGTCCTGCAGCCTCTTCTTCGTCCCAGTGAGCGCCATCAAAAACTGGCGTTGCAATAAATGTTGCAGGCGTGGTGTTGATGCGTGTCTTTGTCTCGGTGCCACGAATTGGATTAGCTCCGACGGTCTTGTTGTTCTTGGTGTCTTCCCAACCCCAACGTGCGCAGTAACCCAAGTGGGCTTCAAGCACCTGACCAATGTTCATGCGGCTTGGCACGCCCAGTGGGTTGAGGATGATGTCGACAGGAGTTCCGTCCGCCATGTGTGGCATGTCTTCGATCGGCAAGATCTTGGAGATGACACCCTTGTTGCCGTGACGTCCAGCCAACTTGTCTCCAACGGAGATTTTGCGCTTTTGTCCGACATAAATACGTACGAGTTGGTTGACGCCTGGTGGCAATTCGTCGCCGACTTCGCGGTCACCCTTGTCGCGTGACAAGACCTTGACGTCGATAACTTTGCCGCTCTCACCGTGCTTGACCTTGAGGCTCGTGTCGCGAACTTCGCGAGCCTTCTCACCGAAGATTGCGCGCAAGAGGCGCTCTTCAGGTGTCAGTTCGGTTTCGCCCTTTGGCGTAACTTTTCCAACCAACACATCGCCAGGTCCTACTTCGGCACCAACGCGAATGATTCCGCGATCGTCCAAGTCGGCCAAAATGTCTTCTGACAAGTTTGGAATATCGCGTGTGATTTCTTCTGGTCCAAGCTTCGTGTCACGAGCATCCACTTCGTATTCCTTGATGTGGATAGATGTGAGTACGTCTTCTTTGACCAAACGCTCGCTCAAGATGATGGCGTCTTCGAAGTTGTAGCCCTCCCATGGCATAAATGCCACGAGCAAGTTTTTGCCGAGTGCGAGTTCGCCCTGATCGGTCGATGGACCGTCAGCGAGCAAGTCGCCCTTCTTGACTGTCTGTCCTTCGCGCACACGAATGATGTGGTTGATGCAGGTGTCTTGGTTTGAACGGCGGAACTTGTAGAGCCTGTGCTCGCCTTCCGACTTCTTCAAGTTGTCGTATGCAATGGTGATGCAATCACCAGTTACAGCGGTGACAGTTCCTGAATCTTTTGCAAGAATCAAGTCGGCGCCGTCACGTGCAGCACGTGCTTCGATGCCGGTACCGATGTATGGCGCTTCTGCGCGCAACAGTGGGACGGCCTGACGTTGCATGTTGGCACCCATCAAGGCGCGGTTTGCATCGTCGTGCTCCAAGAACGGAATCAACGCAGTCGCAACAGAAACGATCTGTCGTGGTGAAACGTCGATGAAGTCAACTTCAACTGGTGGCACGTAGCCGATGTCAGTTGTTGAACCGAAGAAGCTTTCTGCTTCGAGCATCTTCTTCAAGTCATCCAAGCTGGCTGCTTGAGGTGAACGACGCACGAGCACGCGCTCTTGCTTGAACGAACCGTCAGCATTGAGTGGAGTGTTGGCCTGAGCAACGACGTAGTTTTCTTCTTCGTCAGCTGGCATGTACACAATCTCGTTGGTGACCTTGCCGTTTTTGACGCGACGGTATGGGCTCTCGATAAAACCAAATGGGTTTACGCGAGCAAAGGTTGACAACGCACCGATCAGACCGATGTTTGGACCTTCTGGAGTCTCAATTGGGCACATGCGACCGTAGTGAGAAAAGTGAACGTCTCGGACTTCGAAACCTGCACGCTCACGGCTGAGTCCGCCTGGTCCAAGTGCCGACAAACGACGGCGGTGGGTCAAGCCCGACAACGGGTTGACTTGGTCCATGAACTGCGACAACTGCGAAGTTCCGAAGAACTCTTTGATTGCTGCAACAACTGGACGCACGTTGATCAATGTCTGAGGTGAAATTGCCTCGACGTCTTGAGTAGTCATACGCTCGCGCACAACGCGCTCCATACGTGACAAACCAATACGTACTTGGTTCTGAATCAACTCACCTACCGAACGAATACGACGGTTTGCAAAGTGATCCTGATCGTCCAAGCGGTAGCCAGGCTCTTGCTTGACGAGGTGCAACAAGTACGACATCGTTGCCAACACTTCGCAACGGCTCAATACATCTTGACCTTCAGTTGGTACGTCGAGTTGACCGAGTTCGGTGCCAACTTTGAGGCCGAACAATTGACCGATCTTTTCAATCTCTGCACCAAGCTTGCGGTTCAGTTTGTAGCGACCAACGCGTGACAAGTCATAACGACGGTTTTCGAAAAATGCAGTTTCGAAATATGCGCGTGCCGACTCGAGGGTTGGTGGCTCGCCTGGACGTGCGCGCTTGTAAATTTCGATGAGTGCTTCTTCGCGGGTTGGAGCAATTGGACGCTCCTTCTCCCACTGGCCCTCAAGGAAGTCGAAGTATGCAACGAAGCGATCCAAGAAACCTGGAGCGTTGGTTTCGTCGTAACCGAGTGCGCGGAGCAATGTGAAGATACCCAAGCGACGCTTGCGTGCAACACGTGTGCCGGCGGTGACGTCTTTACCTGGCTTGTGCTCAACGTCGAACTCGAGCCACTCACCGCGGTATGGGTGAATTGTGCCCTTGACCAACTGGTGCTTTGACAAGTTACGCAAGCGATAGCGCTCGCCTGGCTCGAAGATTACGCCAGGTGAACGAACGAGCTGCGAAACGACAACACGCTCGGTGCCGTTGATTACGAAGGTTCCCTTTTCGGTCATCTTCGGGAAGTCGCCCATGAACACGGTCTGCTCTTTGATTTCACCAGTCGGCTTGTTGAGGAAACGTGCGCGCACAAAAACTGGCGCGGCATACGTCATGTCGCGTTCGCGACATTCTGCAACAGTGAACTTTGGTTTTGGACAAAGATCTTCGTCGTTTGGATCAAACTCGAGCTCAAGCTGCAAGTCGTCGCTGAAGCCCTTGATTGGTGAAATATCATCGAAGGCCTCTTTGAGCCCTTCTTTGAGGAACCAGTCAAAACTCTCGCGTTGTACGGCGAGCAAGTCTGGAAGTTCGAGTGTTTCTGGAAGGGTCGCGAACGAATATCGTTCGCGTGCTGACGCACGTGAGGCCACTAAGTTACTCCTGATCGAGAAGCGATGAATACAAATCGACGCGCCCCATGAACGACCCAAATGGGAAACTCACAAGACGACGCACGGCAACGGACTAGGCTACCGCCGCTTTCGCGGTTTACGCCCAGTCTTTTAGCAGGTCTGCGCGCTGGGACTGGTGTCCCAGACGCGGAGTCCTACAGGGATGGTGTTATTGCAACTCGACGGTTGCGCCGGCCTCTTCGAGCTTGGCCTTTGCCTTAGCGGCATCTTCCTTGCTGGCCTTCTCGAGAACTGGCTTTGGAGCGCCATCGACCAAGTCTTTGGCTTCCTTAAGACCCAGGCTGGTCAACTCGCGTACTGCTTTGATGACCTGAATTTTCTGGGCTCCGCCGTCCTTCAAGACAACGGTGAACTCGTCCTGTTCGGCTGCTGCTGGTGCTGCTGCTCCGCCGCCGGCTACTGCAACTGCCGCTGGGGCTGCTGCTGTTACACCGAACTTCTCTTCGAATGCATCAAGGAGGTCCTTGAGCTCGATAACGGTCAACTCTGCGATTCCATCAAGAATCTGGTCTTTGGTAATTGCCATGATTATTTCTCCTGTTTTCTGTATTGATCTAGTTATTGGATCTGGTTGGTTAATTGGTTAATGACTTACAACGTGTGCTTTATGCGGCTTCTTTGGACTCGATAAGTGACTTGAGACCATAAGCAACCTTGCGCATTGGCGCCTGGAGCAAGTTGGCCGTCTTGTTGAGCGGTGCTTGCAACATGCCTGCGAACTGTGCGAGAAGAACTTCGCGTGGTGGCAAGTCGGCCAACACTTTGAGTTCTTTTGCATCGACGGTTTTGCCACCAATAACGCCGCCCTTGAGCAACAACAGTGGGTTTTCTGTGGCGTGGTCGCGCAAAGCCTTGGCTACTGCAGATGCGTCACCCTTCACAAACGTGATGGCTGTTGGGCCAACAAGCATGTCGTTCAAACCTTCAAAACCCGCTTGTGTTGCACCAAAACGAGCAAGTGTGTTTTTGTAGACCTTGTATTCTGCGCCATGCACGGTCAATGAGCGGCGCAATTTGGCCAACGAACCTACGGACATGCCGCGGTACTCGGTAACCAATGCTGCGTCGGCAGCGGCAAACTTTGCTGCGACTTCTGCGACGACTGCAGCTTTTGCTGCATTTGGAGTTGTTGCCATGATGATCCTCGTTTATTTGGTTTGACTAGCGCGAGTGCTCGTTTGACGTGAAACGAACACTTCAAGCGCTGCAACCGACTTGTCGGTCGCGCTCTTCGAAGGATCCGCCTCGTTTGGTAGAACCGAAGTTCTGTTATTCACTCGCTTTCGCTTGTGAACCAAATGTCTGTGGCGAGCAGCTCTCACTTGTTGGTTATGTGGTGAGTTCTGTTATGTAGGTTGGTCAGGTTAGCGGGGTGATGTGGGTATTCACCCCGCCACCAGACCGAAATAATGTGGGAATTACTAGATAGCTGTAATTAGTAGTTGCTGGTGTCGACCTTGATGCCAGGTCCCATTGTTGAAGACACGTTGATCTTCTTGATGTAGCGACCTTTGGCCGAAGCTGGGCGGGCACGCTGCAATTCGTCCAAAACTGCCGAAAAGTTGGCTTCTAGTGCCGACTGCTCAAAGCTGGCCTTGCCGATTGGCACTTGTACGTTGCCGTACTTGTCGGTGCGGTACTCCACTTTGCCACCCTTAAATTCGGTGACTGCGCGAGCAACGTCCAACGTGACGGTGCCGGTCTTTGGGTTTGGCATCAGTCCACGTGGTCCGAGTGCGCGACCCAATTTTCCGACCATTGGCATCAAATCTGGGGTTGAAATAGCAATATCGAAGTCCATTTTGCCGGCTTCAATTGCTGCAGCGAGATCGTCGGTGCCAACAATGTCGGCGCCAGCATCACGAGCAGCCTGTGCTGCCTCGCCTGCTGCGAACACTGCAACACGCACGGTTTTGCCAGTGCCCGAGGGCAATGCAACGGTGCCACGAACTGCCTGGTCAGCTTTGCGTGGGTCGAGACCCAGGCGAACTGCGAGCTCAATAGTTTCGTCAAACTTGGCTGTGGCAAGTGACTTTGCTTTAGCAATTGCCTCGGACGATGGATACATCATCTCGATGTCGTAACTGGCAAGTGCTGCTTTGTATTTTTTACCTAGTGGCATAAAGCCTCCCTCATTGTTATGTCGATCTGGCGAGGTAATCCAGATCAGACGTTGTTGTTTTTAGA
This sequence comes from Ilumatobacteraceae bacterium, assembly GCA_044361815.1. Classification (GTDB taxonomy): domain Bacteria; phylum Actinomycetota; class Acidimicrobiia; order Acidimicrobiales; family Ilumatobacteraceae; genus UBA3006. Next base: position 6,076 of record JBIKID010000024.1, read on the forward strand.
ACTTAATCAGCCGACGGTCAAACCCATCGAGCGTGCTGTGCCACGTACTTGTTGCTTGGCGGCTTCAATGTCGTTGGCATTCAAGTCAGGCATCTTGATCTTGGCTACTTCTTCGATGTCTTTTTCTGAAACCTTGCCAGCAATTTCTTTGCCTGGATTCTTTGAAGCCTTCTCGAGGCCGGCCTTTTGACGCAACAACACTGACGTTGGTGGAGTCTTGAGTACGAACGAGAACGTGCGGTCTTCGTAAATGGTGATGTCGACAGGAATGATCGTGCCGGCTTGCGCTTCGGTCGCAGCGTTGTACTGCTTCACGAAGTCCATGATCTGGATGCCGTGTGGTCCGAGTGCGGTACCTACTGGTGGGGCAGGTGTTGCCTTACCTGCAGGAATCTGAATCTTGACGACTGCTTTGACGTCTTTCTTTGCCATGAGAGTATTTCTTTCTGTGTTGCGTTCGTGTTGAGAATTAGAGCTTGGCTACTTGGCTGAAGTCCATCTCGACCAAGGTCTCGCGACCAAAGATGTTGACGAGTACTTTCAGTTTCATGTGGTCTTGGTTTACTTCGGCGACTTGTCCAGTGAAGTCGGCAAATGGGCCTTCCTTCACGCGCACACCTTCACCAATTTCGTATTCAAACTTCGGCGCCTTGCGCTTCGGTGCATCTTGTCCATCGCCCTTTGCGGTCAAGAAGGTTTCGACTTCTTTGCGCGACAACGGTGTTGGCTTCTGGCCCTTTTGGCTTTGACCAACGAAACCAGTTACGCCTGGTGTGTTGCGAATGCAATACCAAGTGTCATCGTCCATTTCACAACGAACGAGTAGGTAACCAGGGAAAACTTTTTTCTGAACGGTCTGCTTGCGGCCGCCCTTGAACTCGACAACGTCTTCCATCGGAATGACGATTTCGTAAATGCGATCTTCAATGTGCATCGATGCAATACGTGACTGCATGTTGAGCTGCACTTTCTTTTCGTAACCACTCTGTGAGTGAACAACAAACCATTGTCCTGGTCGCAACCACGGACGATCGATCTCTTCTTCCTCTACGTCCTCGCCGTCGGTGAGGTCGAATGCAACGTCGGGCGCGACTGTGTCAGTCGTGTCGAGTGTGTCGTGAGTAAGAGTTGCGTCGTCAGTCATAGTTTTTTGCCGTTCAGTGCGGGGTCAGTCCTTGTAAAGCCAGCCAGAAAGTATGCCAAATACTGCGTCCAATCCCCCCACAAACGCCGTAATCACCACAACAGTGGCCAAAACAATGATTGAGTAGCGACGGATTTCGGGCCATTTCGGCCAGGCAACCTTGCGCATTTCATCGCGAACTTCACGAATGTACTGGGCTGGACTGGTGCGCTCTTTGGCCTGACGTGGCGCGACTGAAGCACGGGCTTGGCGAATTGGTGCGCCCTGCTCGTTGACTTCGCCCATTTTTTGCATGGCGCGCTTCTGTTGACGATTGAGATCCATTGACATAGAGGTGTTTAGGCTATCGGCACACAATGCCTGCTTTTGCAGGGCAGGAGGGATTTGAACCCCCGACCATCGGTTTTGGAGACCGGCGCTCTACCAACTGAGCTACTGCCCTATTTACTTGAGGTATATAAGGAATTCTGAGGTTACCAGCCAATCACGACTTGCTCACTGCCGTCTGCTGTTCCACACAACTGACGTACATCACTAGTAGCGGCGACCGGATTCGAACCGGTGACCTTCCGATTATGAGCCGGATGCTCTCACCAACTGAGCTACGCCGCCTAGATTACTGAGCCCTCTGTGGGAATCGAACCCACCACCTCTTCCTTACCATGGAAGTGCTCTACCGAATGAGCTAAGAGGGCGAAACTTTTCTCAATGAATCATCAACGCCTATAAAGATCTTACCGTTTGTTCTCACTACAAAAAATGCGGACTACTACTGAAATGGTGGGCCGGGAAGGATTCGAACCTACGTAGGCATAAGCCGGCAGATTTACAGTCTGCTCCCTTTGGCCGCTTGGGTACCGACCCACAAGCCTGAAAGCCTATCGGCTTGAGTAATGTGTCGGTCATGCCAAGTTTTGATGTTGTTTCCGAGGTAGATCGCCAAGAGCTCAAAAACGCCGTAGATCAGGCGCAACGAGAACTCGCAAATCGCTTCGATTTCAAGAACACTGACTCGTCGATTGAGCAAAAAGAACTGGTCCTCACTATCAGAACATCCAGTGAGGACCGTCTTCGCGCCCTCAAAGTGCTGCTCGAAGAGAAGTTCGTTAAGCGTCAGATCTCGTTGAGGGGTCTCGAGTGGGGAAAAGTTGAGCAAGCCAGTGGCGAAAGTGTCCGTCAAATCGTCACCGTTACTGTTGGCATCTCGTCAGATAAAGCACGCGAAATTAATAAACTGATTAAAGAAAAAGCACCAAAAGGAATTGCAAGCCAAACACAAGGTGAGCAATTGCGTGTCACGGGTAAAAAAAGAGATGACCTGCAAGAGACCATGGCACTGCTCAAGGGTGCAGACCTAGGTATCGCAATTCAGTTTGAAAACTTCCGCGATTAATTTGGAATTAATCCTCGCTCGGCGTTTCGGCTGCGCGGCGTTGCAACTCACTCACAACTGAAACATCGGCAAGCGTCGAGGTGTCACCCAAGTTGCGACCTTCAGCAACATCACGCAGTAAACGTCGCATGATCTTTCCGCTGCGAGTCTTTGGCAAATCAGGCGTGAAATAAATTGCTTTTGGTTTCGCAATTGAACCAATTTCGCTTGCAACGTGATCTCGTAACACTTGCTCGCTTACTTCTAAACCGCCGCGCAATGTCACATACGCAATAATTGCCTGGCCTGTCATTGCATCGTTGGCACCCACAACAGCCGCCTCGGCGACACTTGGGTGCGACACCAATGCACTCTCTACTTCTGTCGTGCTAATTCGGTGGCCAGATACGTTCATGACGTCATCAACTCGACCGAGCAACCACAAATATCCGTCGTCGTCCAACTTTGCGCCATCTCCTGCAAAGTACTTTCCCTTAAAACGGCTCCAATAGGTTTCTCGATATCGCTGTTGATCTCCCCAAATTCCACGCAACATTCCGGGCCATGGTTTTGTCAGCGTCAGATAGCCGCCGCCCTTGCTGACATGATTGCCCTCTTCGTCAACCAACTCTGCACCAACGCCTGGAACTGGAAACGTTGCTGAACCCGGTTTCGTCACAGTCACTCCAGGCAGTGGCGAAATCATGATGCCGCCAGTCTCTGTTTGCCACCAGGTATCGATAATCGGACACTTTCCACCACCAATATTTTCTTGATACCACATCCACGCTTCAGGGTTGATTGGTTCGCCAACACTTCCAATGAGACGAAGTGAAGTTAAGTCGTGTTTTGCAGGCTCTTGTGTGCCCCACTTCATGAATGTGCGGATTGCAGTTGGTGCAGTGTAAAAAATAGTTGCCTTGTATTTTTCAATGATTGACCACATGCGATCATTGCCCGGGAAATTTGGAACACCTTCGTACATGACTTGCGTTGCACCATTGGCAAGTGGCCCGTAGACGATGTAGCTATGCCCCGTAATCCAACCAACGTCGGCAGTGCACCAGAAAATGTCAGTTTCTGGGTGGTGGTCGAATACGTATTTAAAGGTGTACGTGACATGGGTGAGGTAACCACCTGTCGTGTGCATAATGCCTTTGGGTTTGCCTGTTGTACCCGAGGTGTACAGCAAAAAGAGCAATTGCTCAGCATCCATTGGTTCAGCAACGCACACGTCATCAGCCGTGGCCATGAGTTCGTGATACCAATGATCGCGACCGCTTTGCATCGCAACATCGTTATTGCCGCGTTTGACAACAACCACATGCTCGATTGTCGTTGTTAATTTCACCGCTTCATCTGCTTGGTTCTTGAGTGGAAACACTTCGCCCCTGCGCCAGCCACCATCAGCGGTGATCAAAACCTTTGCTTCGGCATCGTTAATGCGATCTGCAAGCGCTTGCGATGAGAAGCCGCCGAAAACAACACTGTGTGCAGCGCCGATACGCGCGCATGCAAGCATTGCAACTGCTGCTTCCGGAATCATCGGTAGGTAAATATTGACGCGATCGCCCTTCACTACACCGAGCGACTTCAGTACGTTTGCAAATTTCTGTACTTCGTCAAGCAAACCGGAGTAGGTCACAACCCGAGAATCGCCGGGTTCACCCTCCCAATAGAAAGCAACTTTGTCGCCACGACCAGCCAACACGTGTCGATCCAAACAGTTAAATGAAACATTCAACTTTCCATCTACAAACCACTCTGAATATGGAAGATCCCACTCGCACACTTGCGTAAATGGCACTGACCAATCAAGCAACTCCTGTGCCTGACGGGCCCAAAAACCCTCATGGTCTCGAGTTGCCTCGTCATACAGCGACATGTCACTCGCATTTGCGGATTGGACAAATGTTGACGGAGGGGGAAATTTGCGCTGCTCGTACGAAAGAGCCTCTATTGCCTGCAGATTGTCATTCATATTGAGTCACGACCCTTTGGTTTGGCGACAACATTCCCAACTGCGAGACTAGTCAATCCATATGAATAGCCCTCTAACGAAAACTGCCGATACCCAATCCGGCTTTGGGTTTATTGACTGGATGTTGTCGCTCGGAATGGCCCTCACCTGGGGCTCGTCCTTTCTGTTAATTGACATCGCAATTCGCCACTTTCACACATCGGTCATTCCATTTGGGCGCACCGGTTTTGGAGTCGCTGCTCTGTTGCTGTTGCCAAGTGCTCGACACCGTGTCGCACGCGAGCATTGGCCTCGTTTGGTTGTTCTCGGCTTTGTTTGGATGGCACTTCCGTTCTTGTTATACCCACTTGCCGAGCACACTGTCTCGAGCAGCATTACCGGAATGATGAATGGAGCATTACCCGTCGTTGTCGCGGTTGTTACTGCAATTTGGATTCGAACCATGCCAAGTGGACGTCGTATGTTTGCCGTACTCATTGGATTCTGCGGAATTTTATTGATCGCGCTTCCATCCATCAATGACGGATCCGCGGCGGACGTGAAGGGGATTCTGTACTTGGTTGCTGCACTTCTCTCCTACGCAGTGGCGATCAACATCGCACGTCCGCTTCAGGCCATGTATACGCCCGGAACACTGATGTTGCACGTAGAGATTGTTGCATTTGCAATGTCAGCCCCGTATGGAATTTGGGGCCTCAACCACTCCACATTCTCGCTTGCATCGTTTAGCGCACTTGTGGTGTTGGGTGTCCTCGGTACAGGTTTTGCCTTTGTGCTCTTTGCAACACTTTCAAAACGCACGGGTGCTGTGCGCAGCATGATCCCCACATACTTCACACCAATCGTCGGCACGATCCTCGGCACCACATTCAACAATGAGCCGTTGCTCATTCTTTCAGTAGTTGGAATGTTTATCGTGATTGTTGGTGCCTACTTGATGAGCAAACCAGAAAAAAACTTGCTCACTTCTGCCACGAAAGCACGCTAAACATCCCCAGGCCTGATTGATCGTTGAGCGATTTTGCTTCTGTTGCACGACTGCGCATTTTCATTGCTGCCACATCTGGAGCATTCTTCATTCTCTCCCAATAGGCATTGCCTTCTCTCACCAGCTCGTTAATTCCCCACTGCGCCAAAAAATCTGCTTGGGTCGAAGTAACAGATCCCGTTGGCAACTGGTCAATCATCACTTGTGCAGTGATGTCTTGTGAGCCCGGCTCGGTCAAATAATGAGTCCCGCGACCTTGGTCTCGATATGTGCGCAACCACTCGCGCCACGGAGTGAGCGCAATCTCGGATGTTGAATTACTGCAATAGTCAAACAACAGCAATCTGCCATGACTGATTTTTGCCAAACTGTCACTCGCCCACGAAGCTGCATCATCTTGAATTGGTGCACGCGAACCAAGTGGCGCTGTTTGCGGCAGGCACGTTGGAACTCCATCTGGTGTGCGTAGTACTTCAACAAATTGACCACCTGCTGCTTGCGAAACAAAAGCCTCCATCCACGAGCCATCAAATACAAACAACCTGAATGGCAAATTGTCGAGCAACTCATTTGCCAAAATCACACCGGTGATTGGCCCATCTGGCATGGTTTCTCGCGACTCAACGCCCTGGGGATGCAGCGCTCGTTGCGACGCTGAGATTTCGACGGCAACATAATGCAACGCATCTGCACATTCGGGTTGAGCCGCCAAGATGCTGCGCGCAAGTGTTCCTGGACCTGCGCCGCACTCGACAACATCAAATTGATTTGGCGATCCAAGTTCTTTCCACCATGCGTCAAGTGCACGAGCAATCACTGTGCCAAATAGCGGTCCAACTTCTGGGCTTGTAATGAAGTCTCCACCACGTCGACCAGCGCGGCCACCTGTTGTGTAAAAACCACTTTCTCCATACAACGCAAGTCGCATGTACTCGCTGAGAGAAATTGCTCCCCCAGCAGCGGCAATAGCCGCAGAAATTTCGTCAGCCGCCGAAGGCACCAGTGATGCGCGCAATATCGCCGAAGTGCATTGCAATTCCTGGCAACACACCGAGCACCAATGTTGCTACACCAGTAATGCCCAGTGCGAGAGCAAGCGAGCCAGGTGTACGAATTGGTGTTACGTCACCATGTGGTGCAGGCTTCATCCAAATCTCACGCATCATATTTCCGTAGTAACCAAACGCGATCACCGAGTTGACTGCACCTATGAGTGCGAGCCCGTAAGCCCAACCAGTGCCTGCACTGATCAGAGTCTGGAATGCTGCAAACTTTCCAATCCATCCACCCAGTGGCGGAATGCCTGCGAGTGATGCAAGAAAGATTGTTGCGAGTGCGCCAAGGCCCGGAGCGTAAGAGAACAGTCCGCCAAAGCTTGACACCGAGCCACTGCGGGTCTTGCGCGAAACGGCGATGATGACAGCAAACATGCCGAGGTTGGTTGCAGCGTAAATCAGCAGATATACAACAACAGCGCGAAGTGCCGAGTCGCCAACGCCAGCCATGCCCGCAACTGCCAGCGGCATCAACACGAAGCCACCTTGGCTTACAGACGAATATGCAATCATGCGGACCACGTTGGTTTGTCGCAATGCAACAACGTTGCCGACTGTCATTGTGAGTGCCGAGAGCACCCAAATGAACGGCTGCCATACCGACGATGCTTCTGGGAAAGCAACGAACAACAGCGTCACGAGCGCGATGAAGCCTGCAGCTTTGGATGCGACCGACAAAAATGCGGTGATTGGACTCGGTGCACCTTCATAGGTGTCTGGTGCCCAAGTGTGAAATGGAACTGCGGAAACCTTGAATGCAAAACCAACAACCACAAAAACAACGCCAAGTGCGTGCAACGCGCTGAGACCGCCATTAACCGTGATGCTCATGCCCAAGTCGACAAGCAGAGTGCTGTTGGCTGCGCCGTACAACAATGACATGCCATACAACATCACGGCAGATGCAAACACACCAAGCAAGAAATATTTTATACCTGCTTCGTTGCTCTTAATGTCGCGCTTTCGCCATGCGGCAAGCATGTAGGCAGGAATAGAGAGAAATTCGAGAGCAACGAAAATAGAAACGAGGTCGCGAGCCGATGCCATCATCACCATGCCAAGAATGCTCGAGAGCAACAAGAAGTAGTACTCACCGCGCCAATACTCGCCCTCTTCAACATGGCTGGATGAAAGAAGCACAACGACATACCCAGCAATCAAGAACATCGCTTTCATCACGATGCTGAAATTGTCAACGACATAGCGACCATCAAACATTGATCGCACGTTGACATCACTGAGTCCGAGTGTGAGAACGGGCAATATTGCAACGAGTAGCGAGAATCCTGTCAGCGATGACAACACCCACTTGCGTGACTCATCCAAGAACAAGTCGGCCAACAACACCACACACAAGCCAGCGGCCAACACCATTTCTGGTGCAAGCGCGTGGAAGTCAACTGTTGGGTTGACCCATGGAGTGGCGGCGTTAGATAACGCGGTGAGCACTGTAGTGAGCACGTGATTAGCCCTTAAAGCCTGTGAGCACGCCTTGAACGGCTGGGTCGATGATCTTGAACAATAGGTTTGGCATCAAACCAAACACGATGATCGCGATGAGAAGCGGCGTCCACGAAATCCACTCAAACTTGTTGACGTCTTCCAGCGCATGATCATCACCATGGCTGTGTGCTGCACCAGCAAACTCTGGCTTTGGCTCACCAAATGCAACACGTTGGAAGAGCCACAACAAGTAAGCCGCAGCAAACACGGTGCCAATTGCGGCAATTACCATGTAGACGCGAAACACAGTCTCGTTGAGGCCAGGTGCCGGACTGTACGCCGACAAGATCGCAGGAAACTCACCCCAGAAACCTGCAAGGCCTGGCAAGCCGAGTGACGCCATGCTGCACAAACCAAAGATCCAACCGAGGTGTGGCAACTGCTTGAGTAGTCCACCAAGTCGCTTGATCTCGAGTGTGTGATACCTCTCTTTGATACTTCCGGCAATGAAGAACAACATGCCAGTGATCAAACCGTGAGCAACCATTCCAAACATCGCTGCCGACATACCAAAACTTGTCAGCGTCGAGATACCAAGCATCACATAACCCATGTGCGCGACAGACGAAAATGCAATCAGGCGCTTCATGTCAGTTTGTGCCAAGCAACCAAGCGCGCCATAGATAATGCCCACTACTGCGAGACCACCGATGTATGGAGCCCAAGCTTTTGCCGCCTCGGGCAAGATTGGAATTGCAATACGTACGAAACCGTACGTGCCCAACTTGAGCAAGATTGCGGCCAAGATGACCGAGCCCTGCGTTGGTGCTTGTGTGTGAGCATCAGGCAACCATGTGTGGAAAGGAAACATTGGAACCTTGACGGCGAAACCAACGAACATGCCAGCAAAAATCCAGATCTGAACGTTGCGCGCAATCGCGCCACCGTTTTCAATCAAGAATGGGATCGAGAAACTCTCTGCGCCAGTTTTGAAGAACAGTGCGAGAAACGCAACGAGCATCAGCGCCGAACCGAACATGGTGTAGAGGAAAAACTTGAGTGAGGCGTACTGACGATTTTCGCCACCCCACACACCGATCATGAAGTACATCGGCAAGAGCACGAGTTCAAAGAACACAAAGAACAAGATGAGGTCTTGAGCAATGAACGTGCCTGCCATGCCAGTTTGCAACACAAGCATCAAGATGAAAAAGGCCTTCGGGTTGCCTGGATCTGGAACATGGTTGAGGCTGTAGATCACAACGAGCAATGTGATCACCATTGACAAGATGTACAACGGCAAGCTGATGCCATCGAGTCCGATGAGGTAACTGCTCTTGATGAGCGGAATCCATTCGTGCTCGGCAACGAACTGCATTGAGCCCGCTTTGTCGAAATCAAACTTAGTGAGCGTAAAAATACCGACTGCCAATGTGGCGATCGAGGTAAGCAGTGCCACCATTTTGATCATTTGCTCATTTGCTTTTGGCACGCCGAGCAACAAGACCACTCCTACCAACGGCAAGAATGTTCCTACACTCAGCACCCAATTTGCGTCACGGAGCATTTCCATGGCGTTGTCTCCCTTTTGTTGTTACGTATTGATAATGACGAGTACGAGAGCAGCAACGGCAGCCGCGCCAAATAACAGCGCGCCGTACTGACTCACTTTTCCTGATTGCACCGGTTGCAAAACGCCACCGGCACCTCTTGTTGCTTTGCCTGAATTGTTCACCGCACCATCGACCACTCGTTGGTCAATATTGCGGTACACCCAGCCAGCGACTGTTCTTGACATTCCTGCAATTGCGTGCAAAATGCGGTCCAAAATATGTTGGTTAAACCAATATGCCCCAGCCGCGATTGGACCAGTGATTGCCTTAACAATCACGTTCTCATACAACGCGTCGAGGTAGTACTTGTTGTCGAGCAAGCGATAACCCCTGCGCAACACTGCGTTGCGTTGCGTAAGCCCAACAAGACGCTTGTCTTTGCGCGTATAAAGCGCAACACACAACAACCAGCTGACGACAAGACCAGCAAAAACAATGATTAACGACACTGCTGCTTTTGACCATGCAAATGGCGCATGATTCAACTGCGGTGCATAACACACGCCTTCTTTTGGAGTCTCGCTTCCACAAGCCGACTCATGGTGATCATCTTCGCTGGCTGGTTCTTCACCCGAAGCGAGTGAGGAAACATCATCTGATGATGCAGTCATCACCACAGCCGAACTCGGTTCGACCCAAGTCTTGATGCGCTCCCAACTTTCGCCGAATGGAGTTGCATTCAGCAAGCCAGAACTGAGCGCAAGCGTCGCCAAAATAATCAACGGCACGGTGATCAACAAACCACTTTCATGTGGGCCCGACGCAGCATGTGCATCATGCGCGTCATGCGCTGGTGCGTGTGCGTCATGTGCATCGTGTTCTTCGTGATGCTCACCCGCCGCGGCACCTCGAGGTGTGCCAAAGAATGTGAGGTAGGTCGCACGTGTCATGTACGCAGCGGTCATAAACGCACCGACAAGACCAATGATCATGAACGTGTTGTAACCGCTGTAACCAACGTTGTCGATGATCTCATCTTTCGAGAAGAAGCCAGAAAATGGAAACACTCCACAGAGCGCAAGTGTTGAAATAATCCAAGTGGTAAAAGTGATTGGCATGAACTTGCGCAAACCACCCATGTCTTTTTTCATGTCAAACGAGTGATGTGATGCGCTGTGACTAATCGATCCAGCGCATAGGAACAAGCAGGCCTTGAAAAATGCGTGAGTGAAAATGTGGAATACCGCTGGCGTCCAAGCACCAGCACCAAGCCCCATCATCATGTAACCCAACTGGCTCACAGTTGAGTACGCAAGCACCTTCTTGATGTCGTTCTGCACAAATGCAAGAGCGGCAGCAATGATGATTGTGATACCACCGATGATTGTGATCAGGTTGCTTCCGGATCCAAGAATGTCGAAGCCCGTGAAAAACACTGGATACAGACGGGCTACCAAAAACACTCCAGCAACAACCATGGTTGATGAATGCAAGAGCGAACTCACTGGTGTCGGACCAGCCATTGCGTCGGGCAACCACGTGTGCAATGGAAACTGACCACTCTTACCAATGGCTGCGATAAAGAGTGCAATTGCAGCGATCAAGATGACGGTGCTGCCTGGTTCGCCTGAAAGCGCCCATGCCGAGATACCCCGAATTGAAAACCCAGAAAGACCAAGTTCTTTTGTTGTCCATTCATTGGAGGCGAAATACAACATCGAGATGCCGACAAGCAAACCGATGTCGCCGGTACGAACGGTAAAGAATGCCTTTAGTGCTGCACGACTATTCGCGCCCTCTTCCCACCAGTGACCGATCAGCATGAAGCTGCACAAGCCCATGATTTCCCAACCGAGCAGGAAGAGAATCATGTCTTCGGCAACAACCATGGCAAGCATGCCAGCCGAGAACAATGTGAGTGCCGCAAAGAAGTGTGTGTAGCGACGATCGCCACGCAGGTATTCGAGCGAATAAATCTGCACGAGTGTTGAGATAAATGCGACCACGACAAGCACGATGATGGAGAGTCCGTCAATTGACTGACCGATCGTGAACTTCATTCCACCGATCTGCCACCAATTCCACACACGAACTACTGGGGTAATGAATTGACCTTCTGCTGCACCATTAACTCTGGCAATCCATTGCGACGCCGCGCCTGCGCTGAGCGCCAGGCTGCCGAGCATTGACAGCACACCAATCTCGCTGCCCTTCATCGGCAAGCGCTTGCCAAACAAAATAATGATCGCAAAACCGATCACTGGAATGATTGGGATAAGCCAAGCGTGCTCGAGGAACCAACCCGACGACAGTGCCACTGCGGCTTCAGTTACTTCAGATGCTGCAAACATCGTTAGCCCTTCATCTCTGACAAGTCATCAAGCGAAATAGTGCGTCGATTGCGATAGATCAACAACACGAGGCTGAGTCCGACACCCACTTCGGCGGCGGCAACAGCAATAACAAAGAGCGCAAATGTTTGACCATCGGCCGAACCGTTACGCATTGAAAATGCAATCAGGTTGAGGTTGACTGCGTTAAGAATCAACTCGATTGCCATCAGCACCATCACAGCGTTCTTGCGGGCAATGACGCCATAGACGCCAATGCAAAACAAAATGGCTGCGAGGATCAGGAACTGGTTAACAAACATGTGGTCAGTCCTTTCTCGCCAAAACGATTGCGCCAATGACAGCGGCCAACAATACAAAAGACAGCGCCCAGAACGGCAACAGGTAAGGTCCAAAAATCTGATCAGAGATTTGCTGTGTGTTTACAATCGCGCCATCCGATGGCATCTTTTCAGAGCCGAATGAATCAACAAGTGCAATAGCCATTGCAGCAAACAACGAGAGCGCAACCGGAATGCCCAATTTCCAATACGTATTGTTGAGTCCGCTGTCGCGACCAATGCGCGACCGTGTGAGCATGGTGCCAAACAAAAACAACACCATCACCGCTCCTATATATACGAGCACTTGGGTGACGGCTACAAACTCGGCTGCCAGCAATACATACTGGGCTGCAGCGCCGGCCAGCACAACCACAAGCCACAAAGCGCCGTGCACCACATTGCTCGTTGTGACTACACGAATAGCGCCAATGATCATGATGGCGGCGATGATTGCAAACCCGATGTTTTGAGCGATCAACATTCTCGTGCCTTACTTCTTCTTCTTGTCTGCGCCGACTTCAAGTGCTGGCGCTTCAGGAACTGTTTCCATCCACTCGCTCAGCTTGGTCTTATCGTGCAACATATCGGTGATGTTTGGCTCGGAGTATTCATACTCTGGGCTCCAGAACAATGCGTCGAATGGACAAACTTCAACACAGATTCCGCAGTACATGCACAATGCGTAGTCAATGTCGAAACGGTCGAGCAAGTTGACTTGGCGTGGCTTGCCGCCCTCGCGACGTGGTGGTGCAAGCTCTTTGTGCGCCTCGATGTAGATGCACCAGTCGGGGCAAGAGCGCGAGCACAACATGCACGACGTGCAGTTGTCTTGGTGCAAAGCAATTACTCCGCGGGCACGAACTGGTGGAGTTTCTTTTTCGTGCGGGTATTGCACGGTGTTTGAACCATTTTTGAACGTGCGCATCATCGTTCCAAACGTGATGCCAAGTCCTTTTAAGAGGCCAGGAAGTTGCGCCATTAGAACATCACTTTCAATACGGCCGTCAACATGATGTTGGCGAGTGATACGGGAATAAGAATTTTCCAGGCGAAGCGCTGGAGTTGGTCTTCACGAAAACGAGGGTAAGTAAAACGCACCCACATGATGAGAAATGTGAGCACCATCATTTTGGTGAACACAATCAACGGCCCCACGATGTTCATCCAATTTGAAACACTGTCCATCGATGTCCAACCGAACCATGCGAACGGCACTCCCCAACCACCGAGGAAAAGCGTGCTCGCGATCATCGCAAATACACCTGCAGTTGCAAACTCGCCGATGAAAAAGATGAGGAAGCGGAAGCCCGAGTATTCGGTCATGTAACCCGACACCAACTCGGATTCGGCGATTGGCATGTCGAAAGGAGCCTGAGTAAGTTCGGCCTGAATTGCGATCATGAACACGATGAAACCTACAAACTGAGTGATCACATATGGATTGCCGAAGGTATCGATGCCAAAAATTGACCCAGCATTCTGTGCGACAACAATCTGCTGCAAGTTCATGGTGCCTGCCTGAATGACAACACCCATAACTGCGAGCACCATTGGCAATTCATAGGCGATCAACTGACCTGCTGCGCGCAAACCACCGAGCAATGAGTATTTGTTGGCACTTGACCAACCGGCCATCAAAATACCGAGCACCGAAATAGATGAAACTGCTAGCGCGTAAAAAATACCTGTCTCAAGGTCGGTAAACCATGCGTCAGGACCAAACGGAACAACGACAACAAGAAGGAAGGTGCTCATCAACACGATGATTGGCGCCATCTTGAATACAGGCTTGTCGGCATTAGTTGGC
>JBIKID010000025.1:0-19801 GCA_044361815.1 Ilumatobacteraceae bacterium
TTTGTTCATGGTTGTGGTCGACAACCTTATTATCAACGTTGCGCTGCCAACACTTTCGCGTGAACTTGGTGCATCCACCAGTGGATTGCAGTGGATTGTTGATTCATATGCGCTGGTGTTTTCTTGTTTGTTGTTGGCATTTGGCGGCCTCGGTGATCGTTTTGGACGCAAGGGTGCAATGCAAGTTGGACTCGTCGCATTCATGGCGTGTTCGGTGTGGGCATCGTTCGCAACATCAACTGCAACGTTGATCATTGCTCGTGGCGCAATGGGTATCGGGGCTGCAGCAGTCTTCCCAGCAACACTTGCAATTCTCATCGACGTATTTCGTGATCCAATTGAACGCGCAAAAGCTATTGGTGTTTGGTCGGCGGTTTCGGGAATGGCAGTTGCATTCGGTCCAATTTCGGGCGGCTTCCTGCTTGAGCACTTCTATTGGGGTTCCGTATTCCTCGTCAACGTTCCTATCGTGATTGTTGCGCTCATTCTTGGTGCGTTGTACATCCCAACATCAAAAGATCCAAATCCACATCGTCTCGATTTCCCTGGGTTTGTGTTGTCAATCGCCATGGTCGGCTTGCTGGTGTACACCGTCATTGAAGGACCGCATCGCGGATGGATGAGCGTAGAAACATTGGCATCGTTCGCTGGCACAGTGATCTTGTTTGCTTTATTCGTGAAGCGCGAACTCTCAACGAATGAACCGCTGCTCGACGTGCGAGTTTTTCGCAACGCACGACTCTCTGCAGCAACCGGTTCTATTGGCATCGCATTTTTTGTTTTGTTCGGGTTCACGTTTCTCGTAACGCAGTACTTCCAGTTCGTTCGTGGTTACAGCACACTGTCTTCCGGTGTACACACGTTGCCGTTCGCACTCGGTGCTGGCGTAACTGCTCCAATCGCAGCGCGACTTGCATTGAAGTTTGGAACAAAGCGAATCGTGTCTATTGGTCTCACCAATATGGCGATAGGACTTATCATCATCGGGTTCTGCGAGGCAGACACTGCATACTTTGGACCAGTCATCATCAGCATGTTGTTTCTTGCAAACGGTCTTGCACTCGTTACATCACCTGCAACCGATGCGGTGATGGGTGAGTTGCCGCGCGAAAAAGCTGGCATCGGCTCTGCGGTCAACGACGTCAGTCGCGAAGTTGGTGGAACGCTTGGTGTTGCCATCAGCGGTTCAGTATTCGCATCGTTGTACGGACCAAAGATTGGCGAGTTGCTTACCAAGTTCAACATGCCTGCCGAGGCTGTGGCATTGGCCAAAGAGTCTGCGGGCGCGGGGTTTGCCGTGGCCGAAATGTCGCCAACCCCCGAAGCCGCTGAGGCAGTGCGTCAAGCAGTGAGTGATGCATTCATGCACGGGTTCCATACAGCCTGTTTTACGGGTGCTGGCGTTGCACTACTTGGCGCATTGTTTGCCCTCAAATTTCTGCCTGCCCGCAAAGCCGTTATTTCCTCGTAAATCACCTGTTCCAATTGCGGCTTTACCGTTTGGCGCATAGGCAACTAGCCTGACTCCCCTAGGTATTCATTAATAAAGGTGTTACTCAAAGGGGAGAAGCCACCATGGCGAGAATCGTAAAAGCAGCGTTGTTGCAGACCGACTGGACAGGCGACAAAGAGTCGATGATTGATAAGCACGAGGCAGCGGCCCGTGAAGCAGCAAAGCAAGGCGCACAAGTCATGTGCTTCCAAGAATTGTTTTATGGTCCGTACTTCTGTCAAGTACAAGACCCACAATATTTTTCATACACCGAGCCAATCCCCGACGGTCCGACGACAAAGCGCTTTCAAGCACTTGCAAAAGAACTTGGCATGGTGCTCGTATTGCCAATGTATGAAATCGTTCAGCCTGGTTTGTACTACAACACTGCTGCAGTGATTGATGCCGATGGTCGTTACCTCGGCAAGTATCGCAAGCAACACATTCCACAAGTTCCTGGTTTCTGGGAGAAGTACTACTTCACACCTGGCACCGGTGGATATCCAATTTTTGAAACCGCAGTTGGCAAAGTTGGTGTCTACATCTGTTACGACCGCCACTTCCCAGAAGGTTGGCGTGCACTCGGACTCAACGGTGCAGAAATTGTTTTCAACCCATCGGCAACAAGCCGTGGATTGTCGGAGTACATCTGGCGCCTCGAGCAACCAGCCTCGGCTGTTGCAAACATGTATTACGTCGGCGCGATCAACCGCGTTGGTATTGAAGCAGAGTACGGCACCGACGACTTCTATGGTCAGAGCTATTTCGTAGACCCAGAGGGCAAGTTTGTTGGTGAAGTTGGCGACGCATTCAAGCACGAGCTCATCGTGCGCGATCTCGACATGGACAAGATCCGCATGGTGCGCGATCGTTGGCCGTTCTACCGCGATCGTCGTCCAGACGCATATCACGAAATTTCAGAACGTTAAATTACTGCGAGTTACTAAGGGGACATGATGGCACGCACACTTATCAAAAACGGAACAGTCGTTAGCCCAACCGGTCGGCATGAAGTTGATGTGCTGATTGAAGGCGAAACAATTTTGGCATTGCTTGAGCGCGGCAAATCTGACTCGCTCAACATCACTGCCGACAAAGTGATTGACGCAACAGGCAAGTTTGTTGTTCCTGGTGGCATCGATGTGCACACGCACATGGAGTTGCCATTTGGTGGCACCAATGCAAGCGACACGTTTGAAACTGGCACCACTGCTGCGGCGTGGGGTGGCGTTACAACCATTGTCGACTTTGCTGTGCAGCGTTACGGAGAAAACGTGCAAGAGTCGCTCGCTACGTGGCACAAAAAGGCTGCGGGCAATTGCTCGATCGACTACGCGTTTCACCAAATCATTGGTGGCATTGACGAGCAGGCGCTTGCCGACATGGATTACCTCGTAAAGAACGAGGGCATCACGTCATTCAAGCTATTTATGGCTTACCCAGGCGTGTTTTATTCGGATGACGGCCAAATCTTGCGTGCAATGCAGCAGGCCAGCAACAACGGTTCAACCATCATGATGCATGCCGAAAACGGCATCGCAATCGACGTGTTGGTGCAACAGCACATCGCACGTGGTGAGACCGATCCGAAGTACCACAGCTACAGCCGCCCAAGCTTGCTCGAAGGCGAAGCAACCAACCGCGCAATCGTGTTGTCAAAAGTTGCAGGCAACGTGCCGTTGTACATCGTGCACATGTCGGCATCAGAAGCACTCAACGCATTGTCGGAAGCTCGTCACGAAGGTCTCAACGTGTTCGGCGAAACCTGCCCGCAATACCTCTATATGACACTCGAAGATCACTTGGCTCAGCCGGGCTTCGAAGGTGCAAAGTATGTGTGTAGCCCGCCGATCCGCAGCAAGCACGACAAGCACAATCACCACGCCGACTTGTGGAAGGGATTGCGCATGAACGAGTTGGCAGTTGTGTCAACCGATCACTGTCCGTTCTGCATGAAGGATCAAAAAGAATTGGGCATTGGTAACTTCTCCAAGATTCCAAACGGCATGGGCTCAGTAGAACACCGCATGGAACTTATTTATCAGGGTGTTGTGCAAGGCGAGATCACGCTCGAGCGTTGGGTTGAGACTTGCAGTACTTCACCAGCCCGCATGTTCGGCATGTATCCACAAAAGGGCATCATTGCTCCGGGTTCTGATGCAGACATCTTGGTGTGGGATCCAAACGGCAAGACAAAGATCGGTGTCAACGACAAGCACCACATGAACATGGACCACTCATCGTGGGAAGGTTTCAAAGTGGACGGCAAAGTCGACACCGTGTTGTCACGCGGCAAAGTAGTTGTCGAAAAAGACAAGTTCACCGGCACAAAGGGCCACGGAAAGTACATCAAGCGCGGCCTTTGCCAATATCTCAACTAAATTCCACCCCTCAAACTAAATATCAGGAGAAGTTATGCAACGCATCAGTCATTGGGTCAACAACAAAGTTGTAGTTGGCACGTCAGGTCGTACTGGCAAAGTATTCAACCCGGCAACGGGTGAGCAGCAAGCAGAAGTTGATCTTGCCAGTGTCGCAGAAGTCGATGCAGTTATTGCAAAATCAAAAGCAGCTTTTCCTGAGTGGCGTGCAACAGGTATGTCGCGTCGTGCAGAGATCATGTTTCGCACACGCGAGTTGCTCGATGCAAACCGCAAAGAGCTCGCCACATTTTTGACACTCGAGCACGGCAAAGTGCCAAGCGATGCACTCGGCGAAATTGCGCGCGGCATCGAAAACATTGAGTTTGCTTGCGGTATTCCAGCCCTGATGAAGGGTGGCTACTCAGAGCAGGCTTCTGGTGGAGTTGATGTCTATTCAATTCGTCAGCCGCTCGGAGTTGTTGCTGGCATTACGCCGTTCAACTTTCCTGCAATGGTGCCAATGTGGATGTTTGCAAACGCAATCATGTGCGGCAACACGTTCATCTTGAAGCCAAGCGAAAAAGACCCATCGGCATCGATGTTTATTGCCGACTTGCTGCGTCAGGCTGGCTTGCCAGAGGGCGTATTCAACGTTGTGCATGGCGACAAAGAAGCAGTAGACCGCTTGCTCGTACACCCAGACATCCAGTCGGTGTCATTTGTTGGTTCGACACCAATTGCAAAATATGTGTACGAGACCGGCACAAAGAACGGCAAGCGCGTGCAAGCACTTGGTGGTGCAAAGAACCACATGCTCGTGTTGCCAGACGCCGACCTCGACATGGCAGCTGATGCTGCAGTGAGTGCCGCATACGGTTCGGCAGGCGAGCGTTGCATGGCCATCTCGGTTGTGCTCGCAGTTGATTCAATCGCTGACGCATTGATCGAAAAACTCAAGACACGTGTCCCAAACATTAAAGTTGGTCCTGGCACCGATCCATCTGCAGAGATGGGTCCATTGATCAGCCGCGAGCACCGCGACAAAGTTGCGAGCTACATCAACAACGCAGCAGGCGAAGGTGCAACTGTTGTAATCAACGGCACCGACAAAGCCAAAGATGCTGGTTTCTTCTTGAACCCAAGCCTCATCGACAATGTCAAGCCAGGCATGAAGTGTTACGACGAAGAAATCTTCGGACCAGTACTCACCGTCATGCGCGTCAAGAGCTATGCAGAAGGTTTGAAAACCATCAATGACAACGAATTTGGTAACGGCACAGCAATCTTCACCCGCGATGGTGGCGTTGCTCGTCAGTTCCAATACGACGTGCAGGTCGGCATGGTTGGCATCAACGTGCCAATCCCAGTTCCTGTGAGCTACTACTCATTCGGTGGCTGGAAGGCTTCGCTGTTTGGTGACCAACACATGTATGGCCCAGAGGGCATCAACTTCTTTACGCGCGGCAAGGTCGTCACATCACGTTGGCCAGACCCACGCACATCAGCAGTTGACTTGGGCTTCCCAACCAACCGCTAGAAGTTTTCTGTAATCAACAAGGGGAGAGTTATGGACATAGGTGTAGTACTACAAACGACCCCACCATCGGCGCGCGTGATCGACCTTGCGAAGAAGGCTGACATGTATGGCTTTTCGCACGTATGGACTTTTGATAGTCACATTTTGTGGCAAGAACCGTATGTGATCTTTAGCCAGATCTTGGCCGAGACACGCAACGTCATTGTTGGGCCAATGGTGACCAACCCGGCTACGCGTGACTGGACAGTTACTGCGAGCACATATGCAACTCTCAACGAGATGTACGGCAATCGCACGGTGTGCGGCATCGGCCGTGGCGACTCTGCTGTGCGCGTTACAAACGGCAAGCCAACAAACCTTGCAACGTTGCGCGAGAGTGTTCATGTCATCCGTGAACTCGGTAATGGTCGAGCAGTTGACTACAACGGCTCAAGCATCCGTTTCCCTTGGGCTTCGAAGAGCGAGCTTGAAGTATGGATTGCTGCATACGGACCAAAGGCCCTTGCACTTACGGGCGAAGTGGCTGATGGTTTCATCTTGCAGCTCGCCGACGCCGACATTGCGCAGTGGACAATCAAGGCTGTGCGTGAAGCCGCCGAGCGCGTAGGTCGCGACCCAAAGAGTGTCACGATCTGTGTTGCAGCACCTGCATATGTAGGTAACGACATCACGCACATGCGCGAACAGTGCCGTTGGTTTGGTGGCATGGTGGGCAATCACGTTGCCGACATCGTCGAGCGTTATGGCGACAATTCTTCAGTGCCAAAAGCACTCACCGATTACATCAAGGGTCGTCAGGGTTATGACTACAACGAACACGGTCGCGCAGGCAACAGCCACACCACGTTTGTTCCAGACGAGATCATCGATCGTTTTTGCATTCTGGGTGATGCCAACGAGCATATTCGTCGTTTGACAGAACTCAAAGAACTTGGTGTCGATCAGTTTGCTGTGTACTTGCAGCATGACGGCAAAGAGTCAACGCTCGAAGCGTATGGCGAGACAATTTTGCCGGCGATTCAGGAGATGAGCAAAGCCAAGCAATGAATCGTTTTGCCCGACGCGCTGCATATCGGACCAGCATGTTTGTGCTGTCAATCGTGCTTGTTGTTGCGTTGTGGGAAATGTACAAAGTTGTGGGCCCGCAAGACGGCGGCAAGTTGTTTGGCGCTGGCGTGTTGCCTCGTTCGAACGACACTGCAATGCCGCATGTCTGGACAATGCTCAGCCGTTATGGCCGACCAGAAGTTCGCGGCTCTGACAAGCGTGTGTGGTTGGTAGTGCTCGAGGGTGCTTGGTTTTCGTTTCGCCTATCAGTCGTTGGTTTCTTGCTCGGCTCTTCAATCGGTGTTGGTCTTTCAATACTGATGTCGCGTTTCAAAATCGTCGAACGCGGACTGTTGCCATATCTCGTTGTGTCGCAAACAGTTCCATTGATTGCACTTGCTCCGCTCGTTGCATTGTGGGGCGGCAAGCTCAGCATTTTTGGTATTGAATGGCCACGCTGGTTTTCGGCAGCAGTGCTTGGCGCATTTTTGTCGTTCTTTCCAATTGCGGTTGGCACACTTCGCGGGCTTGCAAGCGCTCCAGCAGCGGCTGTCGAACTCATGGAGAGCTATGCCGCCTCGTGGAAGCAGATTTTGCTCAAGCTTCGTTTCCCATCAGCAATTCCGTACATGATTCCAGCATTCAAACTCGGCGCATCCGGCTCGGTTGTCGGTGTAGTCGTTGCCGAGATTTCTACCGGTCTCAAAGGCGGCATCGGCCGACTCATTATTGAGTACGCGCGCGAAGCAACAGCCGACCCAGCCAAGGTGTTTACCGCCGTGTTTGGTGCTGCAGCACTTGGGCTCACGATGGCAGGAGTAATTGCAATTTCAGATGTGTATTTGATGCGTAATCGACCGAAGGAGACCAGCTCATGAGTGCGGTTCAAGTAACAGGAGCAAGCAAGATCTTTAATCAGGGCACACCAAAACAGGTGGACGCGTTGATTGATGTCAATTTGACTGTCGAGCCAGGCGAGTTCGTTTCGCTCATCGGTCCATCTGGTTGTGGCAAGAGCACGTTGTTGCGATTGATCGCAAACTTGCTCGAACCAACAACGGGTTCGGTCACAGTCAATGGCAAGTCGGCTTCTCAGTCACGTCTTGATCAGGACTACGGCATGGCTTTTCAGCAAGCAGGTTTGTTTGACTGGCGCACCGTTGCAAAGAACATCGAGTTGCCGCTCGAACTCAAGGGTTGGGACAAAGACAAGCGCGCAGCACGAGCACAAGAGATGTTGGAGCTCGTGAAGTTGCCAGAGTTTGCCGAGTTGTATCCATGGCAGTTGTCGGGCGGCATGCAGCAGCGCATTGCGATTGCTCGCGCACTTGCAGCACACCCACCACTGTTGTTGATGGACGAACCGTTTGGTGCACTCGACGAAATGACACGTGAATAC
This sequence comes from Ilumatobacteraceae bacterium, assembly GCA_044361815.1. Lineage (GTDB taxonomy): Bacteria > Actinomycetota > Acidimicrobiia > Acidimicrobiales > Ilumatobacteraceae > UBA3006. The sequence continues at coordinate 7,839 of JBIKID010000025.1, forward strand.
ATGCAAGGTGAGTTGTTGCGCATCTGTGCAGAGACATCCACGACAGTCGTGTTTGTGACGCACTCCATTCCGGAAGCGGTGTATTTGTCTAACCGAGTTGTTGTGATGTCGCCGCGACCAGGACGTATCACCGACCTGATCAGTGTCAACCTTGGTGCAAAGCGCACTGAAGACACACGAGGTGCTGCGGATTTCTTTACTGGAATCACTGCAGTGCGCGAGGCACTTCGTGGCACGCATGCCGATCATGCAAACGCCGGCGCTATTCGCGGATTGGAAGATCGCTGATCATGACGTCTACATCTCGCATTCGACGAATCTTGCCCCCGCTTGTTTTTGGCGTGGCATTTTTGTTGTTGTGGGAAGGTGTCGTTAAGGGATTTGATCTGAAGCCGTATTTCCTCGCAGCACCTTCAAAGATTTTTGAGCAGTTCTTCAAAAACTTCGTGCGCATCTGGGAAGCAACTTCGGTGTCTGGAACCAATGCATTAGTTGGTCTCATTGCAGGAACAGTGTTTGGTGTTGTGATGAGCTTTGCACTCAGTAGGTATCGCTTCCTTGGTGAGTTGGTTACACCACTTGCAATCGCTCTCAACGCAATTCCAATTTTCGTCTTGGTGGCTGTGCTCAACAATATGTATTCGATCACGAGCGAAATTCCACGACGCATCATGGTTTCGCTCGTTGTCTATTTCATCGTGCTCGTCAACGTTGCCAAAGGGCTCACACAAGTGCAGTCAACACACGTCGAATTGATGAAGTCGTATGCAGCTAGTGACTTTGCAATTTTGCGCAAAGTACGGGTACCAAATGCCATTCCTTACCTCTTCACGGCACTCAAAATTGCGGCCCCAGTTTCGGTAATTACGTCCTTTGTTTCTGAGTATTTTGGGGGCTCCCAAAATGGCCTCGGAAGCCGAATTACAAGCAATATCGCCAATTCCAAGAACGCCGCAGCCTGGGCCTACGTGCTCGGTGCATGCCTGCTTGGATTAACCTTCTACGCTGTATCCATAGTGCTAGAAAGCGCTGCCTCTCGGGGTGGCGCAGCAAGTAAATCCAACAACAACAAGTAGAGAGCTTCGGTTCTCGGGGGAGTACCAATATGAAGAAGTCAAGCATCAAGCTCGCAGTTGCGGGTCTCGCTGCTCTGTCTTTGGTCGTCGCATCATGCGGTGGATCAAGCAGTTCAACAGACACCACAGCACCAGCAGCAGTCACACCAGAAGAGTGCGTCACACCGACACCTGTCAAGTTGCAGTTGCAGTGGTTCACACAGGCTCAGTTCGCTGGCTATTACGCAGCACTTGAAGAGGGCTACTACACAGACATGTGTCTCGATGTAACCATTCTTGAAGGTGCAGTAGACATCACACCACAGACTGTTCTCGCCAACGGCGAAGCAGACTTCGCAATTTCATGGGTCTCGAAGGCTCTTGCATCACGCGAAGGTGGAGCAAACATCGTGGACATCGCACAGGTGTTCCAACGTTCAGGCACATTGCAGGTTTCGTTCAAGGATGCAGGAATTGCAACCTCGGCAGACTTCAAGGGCAAGAAGATTGGTAACTGGGGCTACGGCAACGAGTTCGAAATCTTCGCAGCACTTACCAAGGCCGGTCTTGATCCAGCCAAGGACGTCACACTCGTTCAGCAACAGTTCGACATGTCGGGCTTGCTTGCAGGCGACATCGACGCTGCAGAAGCAATGACTTACAACGAGTACGCACAGGTTTTGGAAACAATCAACCCAGCAACAGGCGCTTTGTACACAGCAGATGACTTGAACGTCGTCTCGTACGAGGCTGAAGGTGTTGGAATGTTGCAGGACGCAATTTGGGCTGACGGTCACCGTTTGTTCAACGCCGACTACAACGCAACAGCAGTCAAGTTCGTTGCTGCTTCATTGATGGGCTGGGCATTCTGCCGCGATAACGCACAGGCTTGCACAGACATTGTTGTAGCAAAGGGTTCCAAGCTCGGCGCAACTCACCAGTTGTGGCAAATGAATGAAGTCAACAAGTTGATCTGGCCAGCACCAGCTGGTGTAGGCATGATCGACGAGGCAGCATGGGCACGCACTGTGGATCTTTCGCAAAACGCGAAGAACCTCGAAGGCGGCACCGTGTTGACCAAGGCTCCAGATGCAGCAGCTCACACGAATGACATCGTGACTGCAGCACACGCATTGCTCGTCGAAAAGGGAATTGACATCAATGGTGCAGCATTTGCACCAATCACTGTCACCCTCACCGAAGGTGGCAACTGAGTTCAGTAGTTCAGTAGTAAAAAAGGGCGGGTCGCTTCGGCGGCCCGCCCTTTTTGTATGTACCGGCCAATTACTTCAGTGAAAGAGCGATCAGCCCGCACACGAACGTGATGATCTGAATCCAGTGCAGACGCTCGATTCGAGCAAACTGTTTGTCGATGCGATCAAAGCAGGTGTCGATGCGCTGCATGGCAGTGCGCAAATCGCCGCGATCAGCGAGTTCGTCCCATTTGCGATCCACTTCGGTATCTGTACTCATCGCAAATTGAGAATGATGCCAAGAAATCCGATCATGATCATCACGAATTCGATCTGATGCAGACGAGCAGCTTTCCCGAATTGTCGCTCCAGATCAACGAACTGTTGCTGCAACCCAAGAAAACGGGTGTCAATGTAAGTACGGAGTGAGTCAAATTTGGTGTCTATGCGTATGACTGCATTGCGTAAGTCGCCGCGAGTCGCGGGCTCACTCCATCGTGAGTCCATGTCGCTATCGAGTTGAGATTCAAGTGATTTCTTGGGCTCTTCGTAGTTCTCAGTCATGGCTGCTCCTGTGAGTGTTTGGGTCATGCCACCCATGTGTACGGGAGGTTGGCCAAAGTGTCACACAGGTCGTGCTCTGGCTGTCAAGTACTGAATGGCGGTACTGCAACGACTTACAGGGAGATGGTGGTGGCCATTTCGGCATAGCGGCACAGCATGTTGGCTAGTCGCACTTGCTCGATTGTCTTGCAGTTGACATTGAGTAGCTCGGGTGACGCAACCACCACAGTGATTGCTTGTGCGCGGCTTACTGCAACGTTGAAACGGTTTTTGCTGTACAAAAACTCGAAGTTACGAGGTACATCGTCGGCGCTCGAGCTGGTGTACGACACCAACACGATTGGTGCTTCACTGCCTTGGGCTTTGTCGACTGTGCCGACCCGCTGGCGCAACAGATCTTCGGTGAGACCAAATGTGATTGCAGATGAACACGAGAGCAGTTGGCGACGCAGTTCTTGAACCTGGGCGTTGTAAGGGGCGATCACAAAAATGTCGCGAGGAGTGATGGGGCGTACTTTGCCATACTTGTCGGTGAAGTCGCGGCCCAACACAGACTCATAAATCTTGACCACGGCTTTTACTTCGGGGACGCTGCGCACTGAACAGTTCTCGTGCACGACTGGAAACCATCGCAAGCCAGAGCCATGAACAATGCCGCCTTCGCCAATGGTTTGCAGTGCGCATGGGTCGTCGGCGCCAAGCTTGCCTTCGTATACCTGCTCCGAAATGAACTCGGTAATCAGTGGGTGCATACGTCGGGTTACACGCAGCAATACGCCATAGTTTGGCGGCACCACGTCGTGGCCTTGGTTGATGTGCTCGAGACCCGACAAGCCAGATGTGCTTGGGTGAGCCGCACGAGTTGGTTGCTTGAGTTGCTGTGGGTCGCCTACAAGCACAGTGTTGCGTGCAGCGAGCGACACGGCCAGGCTGTCGGCGAGCGAGAGTTGTCCGGCTTCATCGATGATGAGAGTGTCGACCGAGTTGCGCATCGATTCGTTAGAGAACAAGAAGCTTGTGCCCACAATGACATCAAACTTTTGTGCATCGGCCGAAATCTTTTTGGCGTCTTTCACACTCTTGACAGCTACTTCTTGCTCGTCAAAAACGAGGGGAGCATCGCCGTCTTTTGGTTTGACACAAATACGCAATGGCTCGTCGGCAGTAAATCCGTGATCTTTGGCAAACTTGGTGATCTCGCGCAGCAGCTGGTGGGCAGCAGCGTGTGTATTGGCGGTGATACCAACTCGGTGACCCTTTTTGATCAGCGCAAGAATGGCATTGGCAGACGAATATGTTTTGCCGGTGCCAGGTGGGCCCTGAATTACGAGATATGAGTTGTCGAGGTGATGAATGGCCTCAGCGATCTGCAATGGGTCGGGGTTAATGCTTTCGCTCACTTGGTGAATGTCAAAGTTGTCGCGAAAGCGCGGTGGGTGAAGTCCCAAGATGTCATGAGCTGCAGCGTACGAATTGTGCTTGTTGTCTTTAACAAGCTTTGCGAGTTCTTCGAGCGCTTCTTCAAATTGCTTTTTCGAAAAGTATTCGCGCTCAAACACCGACTCAGGGTGCGCGATGTCTTCGGTTGCGCCGCGCACGTCGAGGTCGATGGTGCCGTTGTCGAGATCGATGTCGACGATCTTGATTTCTCCAGTTGGGCCGTTGTCTTCGGTGTCGAGACGTGGCGGCCAAATGGATGAGGACGAGAGCGACGAGCCAAGCCCGATCTTGGTGATCTGTGCAGGGTCAAACTTGTATTGACGAATGGCTTTAAAGCCCCACTTTTTGGACTTGGTGGTACCAGTTTCGATCTCGCGCACAAATTTGAGGCCAGCCAAGGCGCTTGGGCTGTCGTATAACTCTTCGTGCTCCATCGACAACAAGTTGATGAACTCGTATGTATCAACTGCTTGCTCGCGTTTGTGAAAGTCGAGTAAGTCGGCCATGAGCCAACGATGTCGGTGCTCAAGCATCTGTTCTTCGGTGAGATCGGTATCGAAACGATGTTGATTGAGCTGCGCCACAAGGCCTTTGCCAATCGAAATGTCTTCGTCCAAGTCGGGGCGCAGTGGTGGGCGAGTCAGCATTTCGAGCTCGAGGGGTTTGTCGGCGAGTTGCTCAACAAGTCGTGCACGTTGTATTTCGAGCCAGTCGCGCAGGCCATCGGTGGAGTAGCAGTCGTTCATGTTGTAGTCAGCCAGTTCGCGCAACACCGCTGTGTCGCCTTCGGGGCCAAAGCCGCCGTTGTTGATGGACTGCAACCATTTTTCGTAATACACGATGCTCAAACCGCCGTCGGCCACTAAGTCGGTGCGGTTAAACACATAAAGTTGCTCGAGTTTTTTGATTGAGTACGACTCGACACCGATGCGCATGGCCTGGGTAACAACGCGCGACAAGTCGCAAAATACGCGTTGACGAATGAGCGAGTTGAGTTCGGTTTCGGCAGTTGCATAACGGGTTGAAAGCCTGCGAAGGGCCGATGGTTCGTAATGACCAAAGTGATACACGCGCATTTCTTCAAAGCCAGGAATACTGCGGCGCTTATTAATGAATGCAATGACGTCAAGTAGTGCTTGGCGCTCTTCTTCTGGAGTGTGCGCCCAGATCTCGTGATACTTGAGCGAGCCGTCGGCTTCTTTCCATGAGAAGCCGTGTAGGTATTCAAGGCCTTCGTCGCCGCGATAGGGGTGGCCTTCGATGTCGTAAAAAAGATCGCCAGCATTTGGTGTGGGCAACATGTTGAAGCCACGGAAATCCTTGATGGGCAGGATGAATTCGGTTTCTGGCAATGCAGCAGGGTTTGTTTGCTTGGCTACGCGAGTGTTGTATTGCAGTTGTGCTTGGCGTCGCAGGCGATGCAATGTTTCGTCTTCAAACTCTGGGACACTCAAGTTGTCGGGGCTTGTAGCTAACTGAGCGAGTGTTGTGATGCCGTGCGACACGAGTGTTTCGCGATGTCCGTTGAGCAAGCCCGCTACATACGACAAGTGATCGCGCTCACGCCACCATTGTGCGCAGTCTTTGTTCCAGCGACACATGTTGCAGTTTTCTACGGGCACTGGCTCGGAAGGACCTTCGAACTTGTCGATCACGGCCTGTTGCAGATTCTTTTTTACGTGTCGGAAATATGCGGACACTTCGGAGAGCCGAATGGTGACTTTGCCTTCTTTGGCGGAGCCGGTGACGACGTGGATGAACTCGGGCTCGGTGCCTTGCAACTTGGTGAGCTGTTCGGCGTAGGAGCACAACTGCAATACGGCGTTTACTTTGGCGATGCGCGCGAGTTTGGTGTCTTCTGGTTCAAACGAATAGTTGCCAAGTAGTGAAACTACGTCGGTGGGCACCAAAAAGTCGGCGCGGCCGACCCACGCGATGCCGCCATCTTCGCTAAAGAATGTTGGCTGATAGAGCGCGTTAGGGCCGTGGGACAAACTTTGTGCGGTGAGTGCGGCGCGGTCGCGCAATGCTGCAACCGAATATGGCGCATCCATGTCGCGATCGATATCGAGGTTGACGATAGTGCGATTGACGGCGGCGAGTTGTTCGCTCAGTGCGGCAAAATATGTTGCTTCGTGTTCGGCACCATATTGCTGCAAGATCTCGGTGAGTTCGTCATCGTTTTTTGATGGCCGCGCACCGCCGTAAAGCGAGTGGTAGTTGAGCCACGAGAGGTGTTTGCAAGCCAGGTGATTGGCCAAGTCGGTAGGGCTGAGTACGACGTTGGATTCAAGCTTTTGCATTACAGGGAAACCTACTAGAGGGGTGTTCTACGGGTTGAGCAAGGAAGCGGGGCGTGTTGGCGCAACCAAGAATGCCTTCACATGCAACGCATCAACCGTCTTCAATAACTTTGCAGCAAGTGGAGTGAGTCGCACATCGGTCATCTCGCGTAACTGCACTTCAATCGGTACGCCACGTGTCATGCCAGTGAGGTCCAGAGCTTCGCTTCCTTCAAGTGCCAAACCCATCGACACGACATCGTATGTTTTGACCAACAAGTTCTCGCTCAACACCACGTCGTCGTGCACGACCCATCCAGCGGGTACTTTGACCAACCATCTACGTGACAAGCGGTGTAGGCGCACTGGCAATTGCCACAACAAACCAAGTGAGAGCACAACACCAACGCCACCGAGTACATATCGTTCTGAAGCGAGCATCAGTGGCGTTATACAAACCACGACGGCCATCACGCCCCAACCAAGTACGAGTGGCATCACAATGGGAGCGGGCACGCGCAACAAGTAACGGCGTTCATCTCCGTATGCGCCGGCCTGCACATGAATCGAGCCGTAGTCAGATGTATATATAAGGACCAAAGCAACGAGTGCACACGCAGCACCAATGACATTGCCAACACCAAATGAGCTGTCTGGTAGTCCAACAAGTAAGTGCGCTACTACAACGGGCACGATACACCGAGCGGTGGTGAGCGAAATGGGGTGGTGTAACCAGGTAGCCAAAGCAACGAGTGCCCACAGCAACCACAGCTCAACGCTCATGGTGGTGCGCAGAACCTCAGAGTGAGACGACATGGTGTCGGTGAGATTGTTGGGCAACAGCGCCGCAGCCAACCACAGCACCCGAACTGGCCAGGCGAGCTTTGCCAACAATGTGCGGATCACGCCACCGAGCCTAGGTGCTGTTACAGCCCGCAAGTAATGTTGACAGCATGGCTGCGAGCGCAAAACCGACGAAAAGCGAGATCGCCCGCGCAGCACACCTTCGCGACACGCTCAATCAACACAACGAGCGCTATTTCACTCACGACTCACCCGATGTCAGTGATGCCGAATATGACGAACTCAAGCGTGAGCTCATTGCGCTTGAAGCAAAACATCCGAGCCTGATTGCTCTCGATTCGCCAACGGCCCAAATTGGTGCGCCAACCCTCACCACGTTTGACCCGGTGACCCACCGTGCACCAATGACCAGTCTCGATAATGCAATGGATATCGATGAGTTGCGCGCATGGGGCGAGCGCGCTGCGAAGGGTCTGGATAACGCGCAGCCGATGCAACTGATCTGCGAACTCAAGATCGACGGCTTAGCCATGAGCATCCGATATGAAAACGGAATACTTGTGCAAGCCGCAACGCGAGGCGATGGCAAGGTGGGCGAAGACGTCACCGAAAACATCAAGACCATCTCTGTCATTCCGAAACAACTTGTTGCACCAAAGGGCTCATCGGTACCTCAAGTGCTCGAAGTGCGCGGCGAGGTGTATATGCCAATCAACGCGTTCCAGCAATTTAAAGCCGACAAAGAACGCGAGAACGAGCAACGCATCAAGCAAGGCAAAAAGCCCGAGGCAGTGCCAGCCAATCCGCGCAATGCTGGTGCTGGAAGTCTGCGTCAAAAAGATCCGTCTGTTACAAAGTCGCGCAACCTCGCATTCTTTGCTTACCAACTTGGTGAAACGCAAGGCATGCCCGCGCTGACGAGTCATCACGACACGCTCAACTATCTCAAGCAACTTGGATTTCCTATTAACCCCGAGCACAAGCTGGTTAACACGCTCGAGCAAGCCGAAGCATTTTGTGCCAGCGCCGAAGCCAACCGCCACAACCTTGACTACGAGATCGACGGGGCAGTAGTCAAGCTCGACGACCTTGCTCAACGCGAGCAACTTGGCTTCACATCGCGCGCTCCACGTTGGGCTATTGCGTTCAAGTTTGCGCCAGAAGAGCGCAACACCATTCTCAACGACATCCAGGTTTCTATTGGTCGCACCGGCCGCGCCACTCCATTTGCCGTGCTGCAACCCGTTGTTGTTGCCGGCTCCACCGTGGGCATGGCCACCCTGCATAACCGCGAGCAAGTGCAACTCAAAGACGTGCGCCCAGGCGACACCGTAGTGGTGCGCAAAGCGGGCGATGTCATTCCCGAAGTTGTTGGCCCAGTACTCGACAAGCGTCCAAAGAATTCCAAGCCATGGAAGTTTCCCGATACATGCCCATGTGATCTCAAGTCAATACTCGTGCAGATTGAGGGCGAGTCAGACACGCGCTGCGTAGAACCATCGTGTCCTTTTCAACGCGACCAACGCATCATTCACTTTGCTTCACGCGGCGGCATGGACATCGAAGGTCTCGGCGAGAAAACCGTGTTTGCATTATCCGACTTGCAACTCATTCAAGACGTCGGCGATCTCTACAGCCTTACGCAAGAACAGCTATTACAGATCGAGGGTTTTGGAGAACTGAGCGCCACTAACTTGTTGCAAGCACTCGAGAAATCAAAATCAAAGCCATTACCCAAGTTGCTCACCGCGCTCGGCATCAAACACCTCGGCCCTGCAGCGTCAGAGTCGTTGGCCAAAACATTTGGAAACCTCGACAACATCGTGACAGCAACCGAGGAACAACTCAGCACCATCGATGGCGTCGGCCCATCAATTGCACAGTCCATCATCAACTGGTGTAACCAGAAACAAAACAAGTCCATCATCGCAAAGCTCAAAAAAGCAGGCGTCGAATTTGGCAACGTGCAGGTCTCGCAACTTGCTCAAACACTTCTCGGCAAAGCCATTGTTGTGACTGGCAGTGTCGAGGGCTTCACGAGAGAAGAAGCCGAAGCAGCGATCAAAGATCGCGGTGGCAAATCACCAGGCTCGGTAAGTGCCAAAACCTATTGCGTAGTCGTGGGCTCCGACCCCGGCGCATCAAAGGTGACGAAGGCCAACGAACTCAAGATCCCGATAATTGACGCAGCAAAGTTTCAGCAGTTGCTCGACTCGGGAACGATCTAACGACCCAATAAGCCCGCGCTCTGGCTGTCAAGTACTAGACGGTTGGCGGGGCCCAATTAGCTTTAGGCAGTGGAGCACTTGCTGCCGGCTGCACTCGAGTCGTTGGATACTCATCCGTCATCAGTGCCATATAGGCACGAATTGACATTGAGTATCGAGTGACTTTCAACAGAAAGTTAAACATTCCCTGTGGGTGACGCCCAGTAAACAGAATTGCAAACCACGACACGACTGCCACGAAGACTCCACAAAAAACCAAAAACATATACACAAAGAATGCTGGAATCACCAAAATAATGCGAAAGAAGTTTGACGCCCTGCTTGCTTCTTCTTCGTACTCAAATGAGTAGCGAATAACGTCATCAGCCGTTGGTTCACCAAACGATGGCCACTTGTCATAGAGCAGCGCTCCATATGACTCAACACGAGCTGCATAACTCAACCACGAATTCTGCAATGCCCAGATGCTTTTATTGCGCTTGCCAGTAAACAAAATAATGAACCATTGGACGACAGAAATGATTTGTGTCAAGTTGTCCCAAATGTTGAGCACTATCGCGTGGGGAATTACCAAGATCGCACGAAATGCAACCGTCAGTCGATTACGTTGTGGAGTGTTATTGATATCAAGCGTTGGGCGGTTCATGGTACCGAGCCTACAACTGGGCGATAACTGGGTGGATCCAGTGGCCCGGTTCAAGTGTCGATGTCAGCCACGCCACATAGTCACTCGGTAAGTCTTTGATCATCTTGCCCTTGTGTTTGCCAAACGGCATCAAACTCTCGGGCGATGTGTATGACGCAACTACCAACAACTCATCTATCGACTTGTCTTCTTTCTTCGCAATAGTGCGCAACAACTCAAAGCATGCACCCACGTCGGCCATAGCTCTGTGAGTCGGCTCGACATCTACGGCAAACATGCTGGCCAGTGTCTGCAACTTGTGATTCTCGGCAGTGGGGTAGAGAGCTTGAGCCAACCTCATCGTGCACAACGAAGTTGCCTTCTTGCAAAACGGAGCAAACATCGGCAGGTCAAACGCAGCATTGTGCGCCACGACCAACACGTGCTCATCAGCGAATTTGTCGGCGTGTTCACCCTGCAAGAACTCTTCAAGCGTGGGCATGCCAGCCAACATCTCGGACGAAATGCCGTGCACCCTCTGAGCCCCAGGCTCTATGGGTATCTGCGGGTCAATCAACGAGGTCACCGATTGCGAGACCTTATATAAGGAGTCAAATTCGAGCCACGCAATCTCAACCGGCCGATACCCAGGCTGCAGGCCAGTGGTCTCAAAGTCGAGCACGATCATTCGATCAAATGTCATTTGGTGCGTGCCCCCATGTGCAACAACTCTAGGCGGCGGCCAGTGTCGAAGGGCTCAAGAAGTAGGGCGAGCGTAGTTTTGAGTCGGTGTGTGGCTCGATGACCCCAGTGGCCACAACCCGCTCGCCAGTCAAGTCTCGTGCGGCTTGCAGCACCGCATCAGTCGATCCGCTTCTGTCTATACGCAAGAACAGCACGACGATCCCTTCCTCGACGTCAATATGCATCTCTGCACGTCGCGTGTCTTCCATAAAGTCACTCAAGACTCCGGTCACTGACCACGTTGCATTACCTAGTTCATTACTCATTTGATTTCTCCTTTGTTCGACCACCAACTACATCGCAGGGGTGTAACAGACTTTTTTAATTTATATTTATTTAGTGGCCGCAAAGGGCTCAACACTGAGTCCCGCTGCCACATACATCTCGTGCAATCGCACCGCATGAGCAAGCGACACATAGCGCCGCACAAACGTCACTACTTGTGTTCGAAACTCACGCCCGTGTCCACCATTTGCACACACCAAATGCGCCATCTCGTGCACCAACAACAATTGGCTCATCTTCTTCTTGCGCACCGAAATACACCACTCATCTACAAAGGCCAGTCCAAGCAAACTGCGTGACATTGCCATCTGCGACACCACTGGGTGATCAACACCTTCGTTTTCAGCAATCATCACCAGCCACTCACTAGCTTCATCGAGCCCCAACACCCGTGTGGGCATCTCTAACTCAAAAGCGTCCTCGACTGCATAGGTGCCGGAGGCTTCGCTACTTGTCACGCCTACCTGCACCAATCTGTCGTTGCGCCCCAACACCATTGCGTCCAGCCGAAAACTGTGACCCCGCACGATGCCCAGCACCATAGGCCTCTTTGTCACTCGAGTAACTGCTCGACACCGCATGCAAGTGTGGAGTAGAAGCAACCATGTGTGCCCGCGCCCGCTCTGATCGCTCAACCAACACCAACCCAACACCTGGTGCTTCTTTCACGATCACTCGGTTCTCTTGCTCCAACTTGCGCGAAATGCCTTCGCAATACCCAATCCACCACGATGTGCGAAACC
>JBIKID010000089.1:0-6172 GCA_044361815.1 Ilumatobacteraceae bacterium
ACGTCTTCGCCACCATCACGTGAGATGAAGCCATAACCCTTCTCAGCGTTGAAAAATTTAACGGTACCTCGCATTGGATTTTCTCTTTTCTTTTCTTTTGTTTTGATTTGATTTGTAATGAACTTGCCTAGGTGGCAAATCCGTTACTAAGACTATGAGATTTTCTGACAGATAGCACATATTTGTCCAAGTCGGGCAAATTGGCCGAGGCGTGGAGAGCCGTGCCAATGGCTCGTGGCTGAGCCTTGTGTAGGTGTCATGTTTTTGGCTCTGACTCGCTCGCTACAAGGGTTTGCCACGTCTTGGTGATTGAGCGGTGTGAGTACGGCAACAGGTTGCCGGCGATGAAAACCGACGAATTTGGCAGGCTCGGGAAATAAACTTCCTTTCAACCTGACACTTGACGATCAAAATGATGGCGAGATCGGAACTGGCAACTACTTGCCCGAGAGGGCGGCAACGACGGGAGCAAACTTCTCAATGTCTTCGCCACCGACGATGACATACGAGAAACCCCAACGCTCGCGTCGAGCAATCAGATCTTCGATCAATTTGGAAGGCGGTCCCATCAATGCGAACGGAGTGTCAGCCACCATTTTTTCTTCTACGCCAATTCCTTTTGCGAGTCGCGAAATTGCACCTGCCGCATCGTCGGTGATGTTGACCATGAATGCTCGAATATTCATCTCAACATGATTGATGCGGGAACCGACTGCATCGCGAACGATGTCAACTTTTTCGTCAACGGCCTCTGCAGTCATGGTGGAAATTGCTTCTGGACCAACAGCGCCGGCGCTCATTGTTGCATTGATGCCGATGATGTCTGCAACCTGTGCAGCGTAAGTGAGTACTCGTTTGCCACCGCCACCAATAAGAATTGGTGGGCATGGCGCCTGAACTGGTTTTGGTGATCCGTTGTAATTAGTGATCGTGTAGTGCTTTCCTGCATATGAAAATGCACCTTCTGCGAAGCAGCCTTTCATCACATCGATGCCTTCAATCATGCGGTCAATGCGAAGCCCCGCACGCTCGTAAGGAATTCCGGATTGTTCGTAATCAGAAATCATCCAACCAGCGCCGATACCCAACTCGAGTCTTCCATCCGACAACAAGTCCATGGTTGCAAGTTCTTTGGCTAATACAACTGGATGTTTGTAGTCGTTGTCCCAAACAAGAGCGCCAATGCGAAGATTGGATGTTGCGTCAGCCACACTCATCAGCGCGGGCACTGGTGCAAGTTGATCGGTGAAGTGATCGGGCATGGTCAATACGTCAAACCCTGCCGCCTCTGTGCTTTTTGCGAGGTCGATCCACGACTTGCGATCTGGTTGGGACGAGGCTTGAACGCCGAATCTGAATGGCTTAATGGGGAACTGTCGAGAAGAAGTCACGGGCAAAGAGTATCGTGGGAGGTGCCGTGAATCCCCAACTCAGGACGATCCAGCGCCTCCTCATTGTGATGTTGGCAGGTGCCTTAAGCATCACTGCCTTGATCACAGGTATGGCGCCGCAAGCATGGGGAATCCTCAACGCGCATAGCCAAATACCGGTGCAGCTCCCAGGATTTGCGGGACTGTCGCAACGAAGCGTGCTCTTCGATGTTGCTGGCGAACAGATCGGCGTTTTTCAAAAAGAGAATACGCAAAAGACCCCGGTCGACAGCGTTCCGGTGGACGTGATTGCATCGATCTTGGCTGTAGAAGACGCAGTTTTTTACAGTCACGATGGGGTCAACTTGCGGGCTGTTGTGCGCGCCACACTGGCCAACACTCAGGGGTCAACCCGTCAGGGTGCCTCCACGATTACGCAGCAGGTTGTCAAAAATGACTTCCTCGCTGGTCTTGACAGAGACGGTCGATACAAGGTGTTGCAGTCTCGCTATGCCGTGATGTTGGAAAAGCAGGCGCCGAAGAAGCTCATTCTCGAGCGGTATCTCAATACGGTGTTTTTTGGCAATAACGCGTATGGATTGCAAGCTGCAGCCGAGGTCTATTTCGGTGTGCCAGTTTCGGCGCTGACCGTTACACAGGGTGCTTTTCTTGCTGGGCTTATTCAGGCGCCATCGAGTTATGACCCAATCAGACGCCCTGATTCATCGCGCACCCGTTACAAGATTGTGCTTGCACGATTGGTTGACGTTGGACTTATTACGAAAGATGTAGCAACGGCAACGTGTGCGGGTTGGGAGAAACCAAAAGTGCGCACACTTGTTGATGCAGAGTGTGTAATCCCAGAGCAAGTTTCGGCGGTTCCGCAGCAGGACGTCAATCGTTCATACTTCACTGAAGTGGTCAAAGACTATTTGCTCAATCGTTCAACGATGTTGGGTGCCACATATCAAGATCGCTACAACAAACTCTTTCGTGGCGGTCTAAAGATTTACACAACCCTAAATAAAAAGGATCAAATTGCTGCAGAGGCTGCGGCTGTTGCGCAACTTCCCGAAAACAAGACGGGGATTCAGGCGGCAGTTGTTTCGATTGACAATACGACAGGGGGAGTTCGTGCGATGGTTGGCGGCACGGGTTTTGTTCCGGTCGGCAACGAGATCAACCTGGCGTTACGAAGGCGACAAACTGGGTCAAGCGTCAAGATGTTTATTTTGGCAGCTGCCCTGCAAGCAGGACTACTTCCAGACGACGTCATTGATGGGACATTGCCTTGCACATTGCCAAACCCAGGGAAACCGGAGGAACCGTTTTACATTTCAAAGGGTGTGAGCCATGAAGTTGCGTCTTTGCGAACCATGACTGCATTGTCTATCAACTGTGCATACGCCAAATTGTCACAAGTGGTCGGACTTGAACGAGTGGTTGCGTTGATGTACCGAATGATGGATTCGGAATTCACTAATCCTGAGACCTACCAAATTCAACCGTACGCATCGCTCACTACTGGGGCCAACGAGCTCAGCCCGCTCGACATGGCAACAGGAGCGCAGACGATTGCAAATGGTGGAGTCCACTTGAGACCGTATTTCATTGAAAAAATCGAAGATGCCAATGGTGTGCTGTTTCAGTATGAACAACTTTGTGTTCCACCGCTAGACGTAGAGCCATGCAGAGTATTGAGCAATGAAGTTGCATTAAGGACCGTCGACACGATGAAAGGTTCTATTCAGTTTGGTACTGCCCGCCGCACGGCGCTTGAAGTGGCGGCACCAATCATGGATAAGCCACGACCTGCGGCTGGTAAGACAGGGACACAGGATGACAACACCAACGCATGGTTTGTTGGTTACACCAAGCAACTTACAACTGCAGTTTGGGTTGGTGATCCAAAGGGCTATACCCCGATGATCAATATTCCCGAATTTGTAAAAAAGGATGGGATAAGGCGAGTCCAGGGATCTATGTATCCAGCGCGTATCTGGAAGCAATACATGGACGCGGCACACCAAGACTTACCCTCGCTCGACTGGGACGCCGCACCTGCACCGGTTGCATCTGAAACTCGACCAGACGTAAACCCGATGCGCATCTATTTGCCAGGTAATGAGTGTTTGGCGCAAGTCGTATCGGGCACTGTTCCGACAACGACGACTACAACAACGATCAAGCCAGGTAGGCCCACCACCACTACGACGACTCTCCCGATAGATCCTTTAGTTCCTCCAAATACCGTCGTTGTGAGAGTTGTTGATCCAGGAACTACGATCGCGCCTACGGATACAAACCCATTTTCTCCGGTGAACACCGTGGCTATCGGCAGCTATTGGGTATATGAATGCGCAAAACCATTTTCTCCTGCGGTGCTGACGGTGCCATAGGCACGTAATGGGAGCCCTTCACGATCTCTACGCGGTGCAACTCACCGATATCGCAATCTCACAAGCACAGCATCGCCTTGCACACTTGCCGGAGTCAGCAAGCTATCAACTTGCGAAAACTGCTTCGCAAAATGCCATCGCCGAATTAGCGGCACTCGACAAAGAGAGTAGCGACGCAGGAAACGAAATCGCTGGTTTAGAAAAACAAGCACACGAAATTGACTCGACACTTACTCGACTGAATAAACAATTGAAAACGATCATTGCCCCAAGAGAGGCCGAAGCCTTGCAGCATGAGATTGCAACATGTGCAACTAGCCGCAGTGCGCTTGACGATAGGGAACTTGAGTTGCTTGAAGTGGTCGAGCGGTGCGACAAAGAATCGGTCGCACTTGGGTCTCGCGTTGAATCAACTCGCGTTGCTCTGGCTGTCGCTGAGCAATCGTTGCGCGCCGCACGTGCCGCTGTAAATGCAGAGATTGCACATCTCACCGAACAGCGGAGCGCTCAAAGTCTTGTTGTGTCATCATCGTTGCTCACAACTTATGATGCAAAGCGCAAACATCGCCCAGATGGAGCGGTGTCAAAACTGAATGGTCCA
The DNA here is from genome assembly GCA_044361815.1 of Ilumatobacteraceae bacterium. Classification (GTDB taxonomy): domain Bacteria; phylum Actinomycetota; class Acidimicrobiia; order Acidimicrobiales; family Ilumatobacteraceae; genus UBA3006. Next base: position 4,371 of record JBIKID010000089.1, read on the forward strand.
ACGTGCAGCGGTTGCCACCTCGATTTGCCGACAAGCGAGATTGATCGCCTACATAAACTTCCCGATGACGAGCTTCCAGAGTGTCCGCATTGCGGCTGCTTCGTCGCGCTGTAGGGGTCTGATCGTGTTGTTGTGGTTTGTTGGCACGTCGATCGCGTCGGTGTGGAGTGTGTTTCGTGACCGGAAGTTTGCTTATCGCTGGGTGATCGTTGGGTCTCTTGTGCCGGTGTTTAGCGTCGTTACGGTGGTTGGGGTTCTTGTTGCAGTGATGTTGCTGACGATCGGAAAGAAGGTAGTCAGAAAGAACTTTCTTGCCTTGACGATTGGGCTTTTTCTTCACCTTGTCTTCGACGGGGCGTTTCTTGACACCAAAATGTTCTGGTGGCCACTGGCCGGCCTGTCTCTAGACGACTACGCAATACCGCTCGTGGAGCGTGGTCTACTCAACATTCCTTTTGAGTTAGTAGGAATTGCACTCATTTTCTGGACGAAAAGGCAGATCAAACCCATACCCAAGGGCGTTTAATGGAATTTTTACGAGGTAAACTTAATTTACTTCACGAAAGAGAGTCTTTATTCCTTCGTACCCCCACCGTTTATCCCTCGTTCGACGCGTATTCACAGCAGTTGTCATATTCTGCTTGATGTCCAGCACCTTGGCTATGGCCGAATCAATCGACACTGCAGTCGTCGACTCGTCACAGAGCCAAGTGGTGACTCAAAGCCCGCCAACTGTTCTAGATGATGTTCCGCCATATCCTTACGGCTCGCTCTGCCCTCAGTGGTATGACCTGGCGATGGAGCATTTTCTGCCATCAGACTGGGACACCATTGACTTCCTACTCAATCGAGAATCTCGGTGTGAGTTGCTCGCATTTAACCCTAAAGACACCAATGGCAAGCCCAGTTACTCGCTCTTTCAGATCAACGCTTTTTGGTGCAGTCCAAGTCAGCACTACGAACTCGGTTTCTTACAGCAGCAAGGTGTTTTGGCCACTTGTGACGATCTATTTGACCCAGTAACTCAATTTAGGGCTGCTCGCGCCATTTTCGTGGAAGGCCTCGTACGACATGGCATGGGCTGGCGATCATGGGGAAGTTACCCGGAGACCCGCTGACGTCTCGGTTCGAGCTTCAAGCACTGAAAGTGCAATGAGAGCACCAATGACAAAACTTGCCCCAATGACACGATTGATTGTGAGATCTTCGCTCAGGAAAATAACTCCAGCGGCGATAGCAAGAACTGGTTCAAGTGTGGTGAGTACTGACACTGTGCTTGGGCCCACGCGCTTAAGACCAGCGAATCCGGCGATGATCGGCGTGACGGTTCCAAAAACCACAAGTGCAGCAATATAAACCCATGCAACTGAGTTGTGTGGAAATTGCGTTGTGAGAGACCCAGGAGATGTCGCTACCAAGAACCAGTACGAGAGTGCTCCACCCGCATTAACAAGCACGACGCTAGTGAGCACATCGGTTTGTTCAAGTGAATGCGAAAGACCCAACAAATAGATCGTAAAGAAAACTGCCGATAGCAACACGAGTGCAACAGCGCTCATGCTTGCATCACCTATTTGTCCAACGGTGATAAAAACACCGATCATCGTGAAGATCAATGAAATCAAAATATTTCTACTTGGACGTTTCTTCCAGATGATCCAAGAACCAAAAACGATAAACAGCGGGTTCGCATAAAACAGGACAATCGCAAGACCAGTGTCGATGTCATTGATCGCAATGAAGTACGTCAGCGAGATACCCATGATGCAGACGCCCCAAAGGAGCAGTTTTGCAGTGTTTTT
>JBIKID010000026.1:0-19083 GCA_044361815.1 Ilumatobacteraceae bacterium
ACTCTTGGAGGAAATTTAGGAACTTGTTCCCCTGCTGGCGATGGACTACCCGTATTGTTCGCGCTTGATGCTGTTATACATCTGCAAAGCAGTGAGAATTCGCGAGTTCTCTCAGTCCACGATTTCATGCTCGGCGTGAAGCGAAATGCTCGGGCCTCAAATGAAATCATCACTGCAGTTACCATTCCACTACTCGACGGTTGGCAGGGCTACGCAAAAGTTGGGGTCCGTAATGCAATGGTTATCTCGGTTGCATCTGCGTGCTTAGCAGTTGACAAGAGTACAAAATTTGTGCGCATTGCCCTCGGAGCCGTTGGTCCAACGATCATTCGCTGCCGTGATGCGGAGGCTTGGCTCGCGGAGCAATTAGATATTTCAACGTCAACTGGAATAGATGTGGCAACAGCCAAGGAGTTCGGTCGTCGTGTGTCAATCGAATCGAAACCAATTGACGATCACCGATCTACGGCCGAATATCGACGACACGCTATAGGCGTGCTCGCTCAGCGACTCATCACAAGGGCCTATCCTTCATGAACGAATCACTCGGAAACGAAATGTACACACTGCTCATCAACGGTCAAGAACGTCCCGTGGTCGATGCCTGGGTTGGCGAAAGCTTGCTTTATGTGTTGCGTGAGCGACTTGGTCTGCCAGGCGCCAAAGGTGCCTGCGAACAAGGCGAATGCGGAAGTTGCACAGTGTTAATGGACGGCGATGCTGTGTGTTCATGCTTGGTCATGGCCGCCACAGCAGTTGGCTCCGACATCGTCACCGTTGAGGGTCTTATTGAACAGAACCCCGCCATGGCCGCAACCGCCCAGACGATCACAAGCCAAGTCACTGATGTGCAACAGGCCTTCATCGAAGAAGGCAGTGTGCAGTGCGGTTTTTGTACGCCTGGCCTCATCGTTGCTGTGCACCATTTGCTCAACAATAACCCTGAGCCAACTGAACTGGAAGTCAAAGAATCCATCTCGGGCAACATTTGTCGTTGCACGGGTTATGGGCGCATCTTTGCAGCAGTCGAAGCGGTTGTTCAAGTTCGAAAGGCAAATTCATGAGTTCCATCAAGCAAGATGTTCGTGCTCGAGACATTCTTGGTGCTAGCGCTCTTCGCCCTGATGGAATTGCCAAGGTAACCGGCTCATTCTCGTTTTCTTCAGATTTGTGGGCCGAAAACATGTTGTGGGGCGCAACGCTACGTTCCCCTCATCCATATGCGCGCATCATTTCTATTGACACCACCCCTGCTCTTTTGATCAGTGGTGTTTCAGCGGTGCTCACGGCGCAAGATGTCCCAGGCAAAGCTACATACGGACTCATCTCAGCAGATCAACCAGTCTTTGCTTCAGATTATGTTCGCTATATGGGAGAGCCAGTTGCAGTGGTAGCAGCAGATCATCCAGAAACCTGCCGACGAGCACTGGCGGCCATCGTTGTCAACTACGAAGTTCTCACCCCAGTAGTTGACCCAGAATTCGCGATGCTTGCTACAACTGAACAAATCCATCCTGATGGCAACTTAATCCGACATCAGCACATTGTTCACGGCAATCCAAATGCAACTGGCGATATCACCGTCGAAGGAAATTACACAATCGGAATGCAAGACCAGGCGTTTCTCGGTCTCGAAGCGGCGATGGCATTTCCTGATTCAGGTGGTGGCGGTGTTGAACTGCATATCGCCACGCAATGGCTGCACGAAGATCGCGGTCAAATTGCCGCTTGCTTGGCGCTCCCCGAGGAGAATGTTCGGCTTGTCCTTGGTGGTGTAGGTGGTGCATTTGGCGCTCGCGAAGACATCAGTTTGCAAGTGCACTGTTGTTTGCTCGCTTTAAGAACCGGCAAACCGATCAAGATGCAGTACAGCCGCGAAGAGAGTTTTTTTGGACACGTGCATCGTCATCCAGCCAAAATCTGGATGAAACATCACGCAAACAAAGACGGCAAAATTGTCAAAATTGAATCGCGCATGATATTCGACGGTGGTGCGTACACGAGCACATCCCCTGCCGTATTGATCAATGGCATCACCCACACTCAAGGCCCGTACCAATGCGACAATGCCGTTGTCGATGGATATGCCGTACGAACCAACAATCCACCATGCGGAGCAATGCGCGGATTCGGCGTTGTTCAAGCTTGTTTTGCGCACGAAAGCCAAATGGACCTTGTAGCACAAGCATGTGGTCTCTCGCCTGTTGATGTACGGCTCAAAAATGCAATGCGCACTGGCGACAAGTTGATCACCGGTCAAATTGTGGAAAGTGTGGCTCCAGTCGAGCGCTGTATTCGTGAAACAGATGCCATACCAATGCCCGAACCATTGGCAGCGAATGCAAATGTGCTCGAGTTTCCAGGTGGCAGTGGCCGCACAGCCGACAGACACAACATCGTTCGTGGCATCGGTTGGGGTGTGTCAATCAAAAACTTGATGTACTCCGAAGGATTTGACGACTATGCAACAGCACGTTGCACGCTTTCAAATGGCGTCGCTTCACTAAAGTTCGCAACATCAGAAGTTGGTCAAGGTTTCGTGACGCTGGCGCCACAGATCGCACGAAGCGTGCTTGGTGTTGACGATGTGACCCTCGAAACTTCCGATACGCAAATCGGATCTGCTGGTTCAACTTCCGCATCTAGACAAACATGGATGAGCGGAGGTGCAGTCGATGGCGCGTGCCGATTAGTACGTGAACGCCTTTTTGAACACATCGGTAAGCAGCACAACATCGACCCAATTCGCTTTATGGTCGAGAACACCGACATCATTGATACCGTCGGCACATTCCGCATCAGTGTTGCCGAAGCCACTCAAGGCCTCACACTTTCTGAGACATTCGAGCACCATCACCGCAAAACTGAAGACCTCGATGAAAATGGACAAGGGAACTGCCACGTTGCATTCGCTTTTGTGGCCCACCGAGCCGTTGTCGACGTTGATGTTGAGCTCGGCCTGGTCAAGGTCGTTCAGATCGCGACTGCACAAGATGTGGGCAGAGTACTTAACCCGCTTTCGGCCATAGGTCAACTCGAGGGTGGAATTGCTCAGGGTCTTGGTCTTGCCGTGATGGAAGAAATCATTATGGATAACGGCAAGGTAAAGAATCCAAGCTTCACCGATTACTTGTTGCCAACTGCTCTAGATGCTCCACGCGTGGTTGCAGTCATGATCGAAGAACCAGAACCTCAAGCTCCACTCGGCGCTAAAGGAATTGGCGAACCACCTTGCATTTCAGTGACACCTGCAATTGTCGCTGCGATTCGAGCAGCAACCGGAAAGGCAATTTTGCGAGTGCCCGTCCGTCCACAGGATATTTGCTTGTGACCTACTCTGGCTGAGGGCCAGCACCAATCAACGCGAGCGTTTGCACTGTGCCAATTGAACCTGGACGAGGCGACTGTGCCGGCATCGAGGTATCAACAAATTGTGGATCAACAAATACAACATCGAACGGCATATTCTTTGTCAACTGAGTAGTTGACCTACGAATGGATTTGTCAACAAATGAAATCACGACACCCTTTTCGCCCGCTCGACCCGTGCGACCTGATCGGTGAATGTAGTCCTTCGGATCTTCTGGCAAGTCGAAGTGCACGACAACCGGAACAGCATCGATGTGGATTCCACGTGCCGCGACATCGGTTGCAACCATCACCGTCGCTTTCCCACGCCGAAACTGCTCAAGAGCTCGTTCGCGTTGAGCCTGACTGCGATTGCCGTGAATCACACAAGTCTCGACTCCCAACGATTCGAGGTTGCCTGCCAGGCGATCTGATCCATGCTTGGTGCGACAGAACACGATGGCTCGCTCGTAATGGTTGGCAATTTCAGCAACCATACGCGTACGCTCATCTCGATTGACGTTCCAAAACAAGTGCTCGATTTCGCCACCATTTTCCGCTGCAGCAACTTGATGCTTTTTCGGATCACGTTGAAATTCGCGGATCAAGTTATCGACATCACCATCTAGGGTCGCCGAGAATAACAATGTCTGACGTCCGCCAGGGATCGTACGCATAATGCGCTTAACTGCAGGCATAAAGCCCATGTCGGCCATACGGTCTGCTTCGTCAATGACAACAAGGGCAACTGCACCCAAATCGAGATCGCGACGCTTCATCAAGTCCTCAAGGCGGCCTGGAGTTGCAACCACGATGCTTGCGGCTCGAGCAGCCTTCACTTGTGGACCATAACCTGCGCCGCCGTAAACGGCAGCAACGGTGATGCCACCTCCTGCGCACAACATTGCAACTTCTTTAGCCACCTGGGATGCAAGCTCGCGAGTTGGCACAAGCACCAAACCGTGTGGACGACCTGGCTTGGATTTGACGACCTTGACAGCCAATGCAATTCCGAACGCCAGTGTCTTTCCCGATCCTGTAGGCGCTTTGCCACAGATATCGAGACCCATCAACGATTCAGGGATTGTCGCGGCTTGAACCGGAAACGGTTCTGCTATTCCTCGCTTCAAAAGTCCAGCGACAATTCTCTCGGGTACGCCGAGCGCGGTCCAACTCTTAGTCATGAAATTCTCCTCAATTACCTAGGGGGTTTATCTACGGTTGGGGCTAACTAGCGACCCAACACACGACGCAAATAGTCGTTTGTGAACACACCCTCGGGATCGAGACGGTTCCGAACTTCGATATAACGCTTCCATTCAGGATACAGGGGCTCAAGCGACTCTGCTGTCTTGAAATGAATCTTTCCCCAGTGAGGTCGACCCTCATAATCGCTCATGATGGCTTCAACTTCACGAAAATACGGTTCATATTTCATACCTTTAAACACATGTACCGCAATGTACGCATTGTCTCTTCCACTGCCGGTGGAGAGAGGAATGTTGTCCCCTGCAGTGAATCTCACTTCAACTGGAAAATTGAGCAGGAACCCACAATCATCAACCATGCGGCGCACACGATTGAGTGCCTCCGCTGCGGCGTCTCGTCGGATGGAATATTCCATCTCATAAAAACGGACGAGGCGCTTGCTTGCGAATATGCGATGACTCGCATTGACATACTCTGTTCTGCCCGAGCTCGGCAACGCTTTAGACAACCGAGGAATAAGAAATGGCATCAATCGACCCACGTAACAGAGCGCCCCAAAGGCGATGTTCTCTAGCAACATCTTGTTAACCCAGGTTCTGAAACGCGCAGGTGGATCAGCAGGTTTATCCGTCACATTATTTCTCTTTGTGAGTGCCCAACCAGTGTGAGGTATCCAATAGAACTCAAAAAAATCATTGTCGCTTACGAGTTGATCCAAATTGGTCAGCAAGGCGTCAACACGCATTGGTTCCTCAATTGCGTGCAGACGAAAAGCAGGCACAATTCGCAACGTGATTGTGCTCAAGATCCCCAGTGCGCCAAGCCCAACTCGACCGCAATGGAAGACCTCGGCATTTTCATCAGCCGAACACTGGAGAACTTCGCCACTTGCTACCACGAGTCGAAACGCGGTGACTTGTGCAGCAAGCCCGGTTCGCAATGCCCCAGTTCCATGTGTTGATGTTGAGAGGGCGCCAGAAATTGTTTGATACGTGACATCGCCAAGATTTGGCATTGCAAATCCTGCTTTGTCGAGAAACTCATTCAGATCACTAATGACGATGCCAGACTCAACAGTCACTTCTAGACGGTCTTCGTCAAGTCCAACCACCTTGTTGTAACGTGTCATTTCCACGAGATGGTCTGGTGCGACCGCTATTGCTGTGAAGCTGTGACCTGAACCGATAACTTTGACACGCTGTTTCAACGCGGTTGCATAGCCAACTACGGCCACGATGTCCGACTCACACTGAGGGCGATGCACCTTCAGCGGGTTTGCACTTTCGTTGCCCGCCCAGTTCTTCCACATCACAAAGTGCCAACCGTTTCACTCGATTTGCTAGATCTCTTCCACACCACCATCACAAGTAGTAATCCTGCCAGCAAGGTGCCGATATTGGACAAGACGTGATAACCAACCGCTTTGCGAATAAAGCCACTCGAAAAACCTGCCAGACCACCGCAGAAACTCATCGTCAAATCCGCAGCCCCCTGCACACGAACACGAATTTGTTGATCAATTGAGTCCACGAGCAAACTTGAGCCTCCTATCAGGCCAAAACTCCAACCGACACCGAGCAGCCACAAAGCAGGAACTAATAGGACAGGCGAATCACCGGCGAGCGATGAAAGCACGGTTGCACCCATCAACACCAAAGCTCCAACTTGAATTGTCGCAAAACGTCCGCGTCGATCCGCGAAGCGACCTACCAATGGACTAAAGGCGTACATGCCAGCGATGTGCAGTGAAATAATATAGGCACTTACCGTCTCGTGACCATGCAATTTGAGATGTACCGGTGTCATTGTCATCACTGCAACCATTGCCATTTGCGAGATAACCATTGCAGTAACAGCAATCTGTGCGTTGCCCGAGTTACGTATAGCTGTAGTTGCATCAGAGAAAAGTCGGGTTGGTGCACCATATTCCGCCTGTCGATTAAGTCTTCCTGCAACCTCAAGCGGATCAGGTCGTAAACGTAATGTCGTGTTGATAAACGAAGTGAGAAAAAAGGCTCCAGCAAAAATCCATGGTCCGGTGTATTGACCCCAACCAAACCAATTGACTCCAGCCTGCTCTGCTGGCTTAATGAGCAAAGGACCAAAAACTGCACCAAACGTTGAAGCGAATAGAATTCGACTCATTGCCCGACCGCGCTGGTCGGTTGTAGCCAAATCCGCTGCTGCATAACGCGAAAGCAAATTGGATGCTTGTCCATTTCCGAAAACAAACAATCCAACTAAAAACACCCACAGAGTTTTCGTTTCTGCCCCATAGCCAGCGATGAAGCCACCGATGATTGCCAACAGATATCCAGCCTGCAAACCATTACGCCGACCGCGCACGTTCATCAGCCGAGCCAGCATTTGAGACATGAATGCAGTCCCCATCGTCACTGTTGCTGAAGCAATTCCACCCCAAGCGGTCGTTTGACCGAGAATGTCTTGGATGACGAATGCACCAACAGTGACTGCTGCTGCAAGAGCAGCTGAACCAGCAATTTGACTTACAACCAGAACGCGAAGCGTTCGCTTTTGAATATCTGCGATCTCGCTAGGTGTGTAGTGCGTATCTATCTAAATATCGTAGGTGATGACGAAGCATGTCCTACGACCAAACTCTTGTGTCGAAGAGGGGACTTGAACCCCTACGCCCTTTCGAGCGCCAGCCCCTCAAGCTGGTGCGTCTGCCATTTCGCCACTCCGACGTGGTACTGCTACTAAACCTGCAATTAATTTTTTATACGAGAAGCAAACCTAAAGCCACAACCGTAAAAATCCACACAAGTGCGAACACCGTAGTGATGCGGTTGAGATTTCGCTCTGCTGCAGCGCTTCCCAATGCAGCAGATCCACCGCCGCCAAACATGTCGCTGAGACCGCCGCCGCGACCGCTGTGGAGCAATACTCCTACGATCATGGCAAACATGGAAATCACGTTGACAACGATGGTGATGACTTTAATGAACTCTCTCACGGCCTAAATCCTACCGTTACTACTCTGGAAAATGGCACGCCGAAAGCTGCCCTGTCGGGCGAACAACCAATTGAGGCTCTTCAGATGCGCACAGGTCCGTTGCCTTCCAACAGCGAGTTCTGAATCGGCAACCAGTTGGTGGATTGACCGGCGAAGGAACATCACCTTCCAACATGATTCTTGAACGCGAACGTTCAGTGGTTGGATTGGGCACGGGAACAGCGGAGAGCAGAGCCTTTGTATACGGATGTGTCGGATGCTCATAGATCGATTTCTTATCGCCTATCTCAACAATCTTTCCCAGATACATCACGGCAACACGATCTGCAATATGGCGCACAACAGACAAGTCGTGCGCTATGAACACATACGACATGCCAAGACGCTTTTGCAAATCGCTAAAGAGGTTTACTACTCCGGCTTGAATGCTGACATCGAGTGCAGATACAGGCTCGTCAAGCACGATGAGTGCTGGATCAAGGGCAAGTGCTCGAGCAATGCCAACACGTTGGCGTTGACCGCCGGAGAACTCATGTGGGAATCGTTTCGCATGATCGGCAGCAAGACCCACCAACTCGAGCAAATTCGCCACTTTCTCAGCGTGGTCCCCCGCAACGCCCTGAACAACAAGGGGTTCGGCAATCGAAGATCCAACTGTCATCTTTGGGTCGAGTGAGGCAAATGGATCTTGAAAGACAATCTGCATTTTGCGACGGATCAATCGCATTTCTTCAAAACTCAATCCACTGAGATTCTTGCCCTCAAACTCAATGGTTCCAGAAGTGATGTCCAGTAATTGCAGCACACAACGACCAACCGTTGTCTTGCCCGAGCCTGACTCACCAACTATCCCCAACGTCTGACCTCGTTCAACCGCGAACGACACATCCGAAACAGCCTGCACGATTCTTTTCGATTTCCGAATTCCGCTATTTGCACGCAACTCGAAATTCTTGACGAGATTGTCAACCTTGAGCAGTGGCTGGTTCATGACTTCACTCCAGAAACAACAATCTGCTCGGCTCGAAGACAAGCAGTTTCCAAGTCGCCAAAAGCTCGCAAATTTGGCAACGACTTGGTGCAATCATCATTGGCAAATGAACATCTTGGGGCAAAGCCACATCCCGGTGGGGGCATCAACATATTTGGAGGGAAACCAGTAATCGGAGTGAGGCGCTCAACCCCTTCATGAGGCAGAGATGCCAACAAACCGCGTGTGTATGGATGACTTGGATGATCAAACAGCGAGTCGACACCGCCTTTTTCAACGTTGCGGCCTGCGTACATCACATTCACTCTGTCGGCCACACGTGCAATAACTCCGAGGTCGTGAGTGATGAGGACTACTGCGGTTCCAAACGATTTCTGAACTCGCTCTATCACTTCCAAAATTTGTGCCTGAACTGTCACATCCAATGCTGTTGTTGGTTCATCGGCAATAAGGACTTTTGGATTGTTAGCAATCGCGATTGCGATCACAACACGTTGACGCATTCCACCGGAGAACTCGTGAGGATATTGGTGCGCACGCTCAGCGGCTTGTGGTATGCCAACAATTTCTAACAACTCAACTGCACGTTTCGCAGCTTCCTTTTCGCTCAAATTTGGTTGGTGTGCCTTCAACATCTCGACTATCTGATCACCAATGCGGTGAACGGGATTAAGCGCTGAAAGCGGATCTTGAAAAATCATCGACATCAACCCACCGCGCATGTTCCGCAACACCTTGGTTGAAGCGCCGATCATCTCTTGCCCATTGAGCAGCACTGAACCTGTCACCTTCGCTCGATGAGGCAATAGTCCCATTGCTGCCAGGAAGGTAACTGATTTCCCAGATCCACTTTCGCCAACTACGCCCATCATTTCGCCGGCGTGCACGTCGAGGTCGACACCTCGAACTGCCTCGAGTGCGCCCATCGGGGTATCAAAAGTGACACGCAGATCTCGAATAGAAAGTACTAAATCACTCATCAATCTCCCCTGTCCAAGCGTGGATCAGTGGCGTCACGCAATGCGTCACCAATGAAGTTGATGGCTAACGAAATCAGAACCAATGCAACACACGGAAACACTGCAATCCACCAATAACCCGACTGAACAGCGCCTTTTGCTGCACCGACCAAGATGCCCAACGATGTGCCTCCGTCACTTGCCTGAGGACCGTACCCAAAGAACGCAAGAGTTGATTCCGCAATGATTGAACCAACATTCGCAAATGAAAGCGCAACCATGATTGGTCCAATCGAGTTTGGCAAAAGGTGTGTGCGCACTATGTAACGACGAGTAGCGCCGACTGCTCTTGCAGCCTCGATAAATTCTCGCTCCTTCAAGGCAAGTATCTGCCCTCGAACAATTCGTGCGACGCCCATCCAACCAAAAAAGGCCAACAAGAACACCACAAATCGCACCGACGATTTATCACCGATGATGGCTGTCAACCAACCAATACCGCCAATGGTGTTGCGCACAACCAGCAAGGCCACCAAGAACGGAAAAGCCAAAAACAGATCGGTTACTCGCATCACGATGTCGTCAAAGCGACCTCCTCTGAACCCCGCGACAGCACCAATCACACAACCAACAACTGTCGAAATCAACGCACTAAAAAAACCAATAATGAGCGACACCCTAATTCCGTAGATCAGTCGACTGTACATATCGCGACCAATTTCGTCGGTGCCAAACCAGGCCAATTTTTGTGGTGGCAAAAACGTATTTGGCGGTTTTCGCACCTGTTCATTAACTCCATATCGTGCTGTGATAGGCGACAAAACAACTGCAAGCACCATTATTCCAAGCAGCACACAGCTGCCAACCGCGGCCTTATGCGAAAGGAATCTTCGCAGGGCCATGCGCCTGGGTGAGATCGTCGCAAATTCAGTCAAGACGAATCCTCGGATCTAGAAAAGCATACGACACATCTGCAACGAGATTAAACAGCAGTGTCGAAGCGACGACGATAACCATCCATGGCATCAACAATGGGAAGTCTCCTGAATCAAATGCGGAGAGGAAGTACATACCCATACCGGGGTACGAGAAGATATTCTCAGTGATGATCAGCCCACCAATAATTGAGCCAATGTCTAGAGCAGCAATTGTGACAACAGGTATCAAAGCGTTGCGAAAACCGTGCTTAAACAAAATTTGACGCTCACTAATTCCCTTTGAACGAGCAGTTCGCATGAAGTCCGAATTCAAAACATCGAGCAACGACGACCTCATATACCGGCTATACACCGCGATGACCTGGATGGCAACAACAATTGTCGGAAGCGCCATGTGCTTGAGCATCAAAAGTAAATCAAAACCCGTGTGGCCTGGTGGATAAACGCCGGAAGTTGGAAAGAGCGTGTTTCCAAACCACCTCGACCAATACACAGCGAACAACAATTGAAAGAGCACTGCGGTGATGTACGGCGGAATCGAAATACCAAAAAATGCCGCCGTGTTGACCGCAACGTCTCGCCGACTGCCAGGTTTAAGCGCGGCGAACATACCAACCATCAAGCCAACGACAACTCCAACAAAAGTTGCAAGAGACCCAAGCCGAACCGTGTTTGCAAGTGAATCCTTCAACGCGGGCCACACTTCGCGACTCCCCTTGATGCTGCGAGGCCAATCTAAGGTAATGAAATTAAGCAGCCACTGAAAATAACCAAGAACGTAATTTGAAGAGAGCCCATTAACTGACTTGTATTGCTCAATCTTCACCTTTGTCGCACGTGGATTTGAGCGTAAATAGCTTTGCAGCGGATCTGTACCTATTCGTAAAGCTATGTAGACGAGGAACGTCACCAAGAGCAGCGTGGGGACTGCCCAAACCATTCTCCTGAACGTAAACCTCAGCATGAATACTCCCCCGAGCAAATTTAAAACTATTACTCAACGCAAAAGGTGCGCAGACCAAATCTAACCGATCTGATCTGCGCACCATCAATGCGTTTTAACTACTGGCTGAGACTAAAGCACCTCTACAGTTGCTTCGCCTGTAAGCAGGTTGGTGACTACATACTGACCATCATTGGTCGTTGTGTAGGCGCCTGGGCTTACTGGGAATGCTGCTGTCCACACCATCCACGAAGATGATGCACACTCTGTAACTGGGTTCAAACACTCTGGCCATTGTTCGGCACCAATAACGATTTGTCCATCGCCATCAACGTCGGTCCACTGGTCAAAGTTCTTAAATGCTTGGTAGTTGTTCAACTCGGCATCAACCGGGCCACCAACTTTGTCAGTGCGCCAGAAACCCGACTTCGGGAATTGGAACAATGGCAACAGAATTGAATCCGCAGCCATCAATTTGAGTGCTGACTTGACCAACTCGGCTCGTGATGCTGCATCGACTTCGATGTCTGCTGCGTGCAGCAAATCCGAAGCTTCAGCGTTGCACCAACCACTGCTGTTTTGACCGATGTTTCCATTGGCCTCAGTCGGGATGAAGTCACAAGCAAAAGAGGATGTGACGTATGCAGGGTCTGGTGGAGCTGTCGAGATATACATCGCCAAGTCGTAGTCCAATGCTGGCAAACGCTTTTGGAAGTAACAAGCTGCATCGCAATTGCTTGCTTGCACATCGAAACCTGCCGCCTGCATCAATGGAATCAAATACGCCTGAGTGCTTTCGCGACGGCCGTTGCCAGTGTTGACAACCCAACGGATGACTGGAGCTTTCTTTCCTTCTTCAGCCCAGAAACCATTTTCATCCTTAGCCCAACCTGCATCTTCCAATAGCTTGGCTGCACCTTCAGGATCGAAACTGTTTACAAATTCATCACCGTTGCAATACAAGCCTGGTGTGATCGGACCACATTCCAAAAGTGTTGCTGTTTCAGCAATAGGAATGTAGATCTGCTCGAACAGCGCATTGCGGTCGATTGACTTCGAAAATGCTGCACGGAAAGTTGGGTTTGCGAACGGACCGCACTTCGCTTGGAAGTACAACGCTTCGTAGTCGCCACCGAACTCAATCTTTGATGCAATATTGTCCTGCTTCAGTGCCGCAGCAGTTTCACCGCTGTACTGAGGGTACATAAAGTCAACTTCGCCAGCCTTGAGTGAAGCATTTGCTGTATCACTATCAGCTTTTGGAACCATAACAATCTTTGGAGTTATAGCCTTGTCAGTACCCCAATAGTTCTCGTTAGGAACATAGACAAGTTGATCCTTGCTCCACGATTGCATCTTGTACGGACGTCCAGAGAATGGAAGCAACTCGGCAAAATCACCAGAGATGTCAGCAGTGTTTGACACTGATGCCGCCTTGATCAAACCACCGAACAATCCGCGCCATGGGGCGTAAACAGACTTCAACGTGACAACTACTTGCTTGTCACTGGAACCTGCTTCGATTGTCGTGATCTGGTCGTAACCAGATGTTGAGAGCGAACCAGGCGTGTTCATTGTCGCATCAAAAGTTGCCTTAAAGTCAGCAACAGTGATTGGTGAGCCATCTTCCCACACTGCTTCAGGAGCAATGTCATAGGTAATCTTCATTCCGTTGCCAACTGCAGCCGGTGCGGTGTAGTCATACGTGACTTCCGCACACTGCTCGATGGTTGGATATTCCGACTCTGGAGCAGGAGCTGCAGTGTCGCCTGATGAACTACCGCCACAAGATGCCACTACAAGTGACAACGTTGCTAAACCGGCAGCCAGCAGACTGAGTTTGTTGGTTTTCTTCACTATCGACCTCCCCGTCGAATTAGGTGGGTTCCCCCATTTGAAGTAGAGACAAGGCGCCCCTACGAATGAGACAAGGGTAACACCATAGAAGCCAACCCCGAAAGGGCTAGCCGTAGTTAGGCAGCAATTACGAGCGATGGAGCCGAAATTGCACTATTCGGGCAAACTCGGCTGGGTCAAGGCTCGCACCGCCCACAAGTGCCCCATCGATATCCGGCTGAGCCATGAGCTCGGCGATATTGGCGGCTTTAACGCTTCCCCCGTATTGCAGGCGCACCGACTCAGCAGCCTTTGACCCACTCGATTCCAGAACCTGAGCGCGTATAGCTCCAATGACCGCCTGGGCATCTGAGGATGTAGCAGTGCGTCCAGTACCAATTGCCCAAATCGGCTCATAGGCAATCACCATTGACGAAACCTGCTCCGCCGTTCGACCTGCAAGTGCCGATCGGACCTGACCCATCACCTTGCTTGTTGTTAGGCCAGCCTCACGCTCCGCGAGCGTTTCTCCTACACAAACAATCGGAGTCATCTTGTTCTTTTGAATTGCTGTGATCTTCTTCGCTACATCCTCATCGGTTTCGCCAAACAACTCACGTCGCTCGCTGTGGCCACAGATCACATACTCAACGTTTAACTTGTTCAGAAAAACAGCACTGACTTCTCCAGTGAATGCACCTTTGTCTTCCCAATGGCAATGTTGGGCACCGAGCGAAACTTTAAGTTCGTCCGCGTCGATGAGTGTCTGAACACTTCTGATATCGGTAAACGGCGGATGCACACTCACGTCGCACGAGGCATAATCTTCTTTTGTCAGGAGATATGCAAGTTTCTGCAAACACTGAATCGCCTCAAAATGATTGTGATGCATCTTCCAGTTGCCACTAATCAGTGGCTTTCGAACATTTTCATTTGACACGTGGTGCTCCTCGCAACGCTTCAAGACCAGGAAGGTCGCCTAACTCTAGATATTCAAGTGATGCGCCACCACCTGTTGAAACGTGGTCGACTTCATCATCGAGTTTGAATTGTGCAAGTGCGGCAGCTGAGTCGCCGCCACCTACAACGGTAAATGCCTTCGTGTCTGCCATGGCCTGAGCAACTGTTCTCGTGCCATTTGCGAATCTTGCGTCTTCAAACATTCCCATTGGTCCGTTCCAAAAAACTGAACGAGCATCCATGATGATGTCAGTAAAAGCAGCAGCAGAGCCTGGGCCTATGTCAAGTCCTTTAGCGCCTTTTGGTAAACGCACTCCATACGTCGAGTACACACCATCCGCGTCGAGTCCGACAATGTCTTCGGGTAGATGGATTGGTACATTTCCGTCCAGCAATTTCTTACAGACATCTATCAATTCTGGTTGGCAAATGGAATCTCCGACCGGATAACCCTTTGCTGCGAGAAATGTAAAACACATTCCCCCTCCGATAATGAACGCATCAACTCGCTCTTGAAGAGCTTCTATCACGCCAATTTTGTCGCTGACTTTTGCACCACCAAGCACCGCCACAAAGGGTCTATTGGGTTTTTCGCGCATCGCACCTAGCACTTCAATTTCGCGCTGAAGCAATCTTCCTGCCGCAGAGGGCAAAGTTTTTGGAGGACCAACTATCGAAGCATGCGCACGATGTGTTGCACCGAATGCGTCATCGACGTAAAGATCAAAACCAGCGACAAGTTCTGCCACAAACTTCGGATCATTTGCTTCTTCACCTGCGTTGAATCGAAGATTCTCTAGCAGTTCGACACCCGGTGCGATTTCCGCCAACTTTGCTCTGACAGGAGCCATCGAATACTTTGCTGAAGGCGCACCTTTAGGTCTTCCCAAGTGACTGGCGCAAACAACTGTTGCACCGCGATCCGTCAAGTAGTTGATCGTTGGAAGCGCCGACACAATTCGAAACTCATCAACAATGACTCGGGAATCGTCTGCCCCAGACATCGGCACATTGAAATCCGTGCGTACAAGCACACGCTTTCCACGCACATCTCCTAAGTCCTCCAAAAGAGGCAATGACGTCATAAGTAAAAATGCTTCGACTTAGTGGCGGTCTACTTGGAAGATCCGACGTGGCGCGTCAAATCGACAAGACGATTTGAGTAGCCCCACTCGTTGTCATACCAACCGAGCACTTTCACGAGAGTCCCCATTGTCATAGTCAAATCACTGTCAAACACACAGCTGTGCGGATTGGTGACAACATCGCTCGAGACGATTGGTGCATCGGTGTACTCAAGAACACCCTTCAATTCTCCGGACGCTGCCTTCTTGAATGCTGCATTAATCTCATCCTTTGTTGCTGCTTTTTTTAAGACTGCAACAAAGTCAGTAATTGATCCGGTTGGAACAGGGACCCTCAACGATGTTCCGTCCAACTTGCCCTTCATGGATTCGAGCACCAACGCGGTTGCGCGAGCGGCACCAGTTCCGGTTGGTGTGATGTTAATTGCCGCACCACGAGCACGACGCAAATCACTGTGTGGACCATCAACCAATTGTTGGTCGCCCGTATAGGCGTGCACTGTTGTCATCAAACCTTGCTCGATGCCAAACGCATCATCCAACACCTTGACCATTGGCACGAAACAGTTTGTGGTGCAACTTGCATTCGAGATGACCTTATGTTTGGTGCGGTCAAAATCATTGTGATTCACTCCATAGACAAATGTCGCGTCAGCGCCAGTTGAAGGTGCAGAAACAATAACGAGAGGAGCACCAGCTTCTAGATGGGCCGCAGCCTTGTCGCGTTCGGTGAAAAAACCAGTCGACTCAATGACAACGTCAACGCCAAGAGATTTCCATGGAAGATCCTTTGGATCCCGAAACTGCAACACCTTGAGTACTTTGCCGTCAACGGAGATGCCATCTTCCAAGGCCACGATCTCATTCGGAAGAATCCCGAGAACTGAGTCGTACTTCAAGAGATGTGCCATCGTCATGATCGATCCCAAATCGTTCACTGCAACGATTTCGATCGGTGCATTCGTTGCATTCACTGCACGAAAGAAGTTCCGACCAATCCGTCCAAATCCATTAATGCCAACTCGTATAGGTGTCTGTGCCATAGCAAAAGATATTAGCGCACCGACATATCTATAAAGACTTAGGACTTATCTGAAAATATCGCGGTGGGTTATCCGTGGGTGATGACCGTTAGACGCCAACCAAGCGCCGATGGCTTCCGTCACAGCAACCGATCTGTGTCGACCGCCCGTACATCCAACAGCAATAGTGAGGTAACTTCTGCCCTCGGATTGATAAGCGGGAAGCAAAAATTGCAGCATTCCTTCGGCCTTTTCCAAGAACTGTTGTGCGAGTGGTTGGTCAATGGTGAAGGTACTCACAGCATCATCGAGCCCGGACAATTCACGCAGATGCTCTTCCCAATGGGGATTGGGTAAAAACCGCACATCCCACACCATGTCAACGTCCAAAGGAATGCCATGCTTAAAACCAAAGGAAACAAGTGACAGCTGCATGACATCTCTGTTCCCAGTTGGAGCAAACAACTCAACAATCTGCGCCTTTAATTGATGGATGTTCAAACCTGATGTGTCTATAACTAGATCGGCAGCACCCTTCACTGTCTCGAGAATCGAACGCTCTTCTTGAATTGCTTCCTCCACACTCGAGAATCGACTGGCAAGAGGATGCTTTCTTTTTGTAGCCCCATAGCGACGCACCAACTCCGGTGTTGATGCGTCCAAGAAAAAAATGCGCACTCGATGACCGGCTTCGCGAAGTCGCTGAACGATCACAACTGCATCTGTTTGGTGCGCAGCAGCTCCGACAACCAACGCAAGTTGTGACTGCTCGCCCACCGCAGCCAACTCAACAACCTTTTCAATCAACGCAATCGGCATATTGTCGACAACGAACCATCCAAGGTCTTCAAGATCATCAGCTGCCTGAGAACGTCCAGCACCAGAGAGACCTGCAATTAAGAGGATGTCAGCCACTAGTTATCAGACTACCTAACACGAGAGCATGTCAAGATTGATGCAATGCTCAAGATTGATGCAATGTATTAAATACTGCCTGCGCAACAACTGGCGGAAGACCAGATTGAGCGAGTATTTCTTCGACGCTCGCTTCCCGTAGAGACTTGATGCTTCCAAATACCTTCATGAGTTTCTCTTTCCGAGCAGCACCAAGACCCGCGATCCCATCCAATCCGCTGACCTTCATACGTTTTCCACGCAGTTGACGATGGAAGGTATTGGCGAAACGATGAGCCTCGTCCCGAATCACTTGCAGCATGAAAAGAGCTTCACTACCTCGAGGCACATCTATCGGCATTGATGAGTTTGGTACGAAAACCTCTTCGAGACGCTTCGCAAGAGATGCGACCGGTATCTCGTTTTCAAGACCCAGCTCCTTCACTACATCAATTGCGACCCCCAGTTGACCCTTTCCACCATCTACCAAAATCAACTGTGGAGGATACGCAAACTTGCCCTGCTTGCTCCCTCGCTCACTGATCGGTAGATCTCGCTCCTTTTTGTATGCACTCAATCTGCGCATCAGCACTTCTCGCATAGCCGCATAGTCGTCGTTGCCAGGTACATCCTTGATCTTGAACCGACGGTATTCAGTTTTCGCGGGCAAACCGTCTTCAAGTACAACCATTGAGCCAACGTAATCAGTGCCGTGCAAGTGCGCCATGTCGTAACACTCAATGCGCAGCGGAAAATGTGGCAACTTCAATAGCTGCTGCAAATCGTTAAGTGCCAATGTACGGCTGTGCTGATCAGCAGATCTTTTCAGTCGATGTCTTGCAAGTTCCCTTGATGCATTGATCGTCACCGTCTCTTGAAGTTCGCGCTTGTCGCCCCGCATGGGCACTCTCACGCTTACCTGCGTTGTACGAACATCACTTAGCCACTTTTCAACGGCTTCGTGACTTTCCGGCAGCACTGGCACCAACACTTGTTTAGGGATACCAAGTGCCGGCTCATCACCGTAAACATTCTCGAGAATTCGGTCGACAAGTAATTCGGGGCTCACATCCTCCACTTTGTCAAGCACGAAACCGTTACGCCCAATAACACGACCTTTACGTACGAAAAAAATCTGAACGGCTGCAGTGATTTCATCCTGTGCAATCCCGATCACATCCATATCATCTTCCTGGACGCCCACCATCTGCTGCTTTTCCAACACTTGATGTATCGCGGTTAATCGATCCCGGATCTTTGCTGCACGTTCAAAATCCGTAGCTTCAGACGCAGCAATCATTTGCTGTTCCATCGCTGAAACAATCTCTTTGTTGTCGCCATCCAAGAACTTCATCAACCCATCGACGTGCACTTTGTAGTCCGCAGCTGAAACTTCGCCGACACAAGGACCACTGCATTTCTCGATATGGAACAACAGGCAAGGTCGACCAAGGCGTTCGTGTTGCTTAAATTTCGAAGCGGCACAAGTGCGCACTGGAAAGGTCCGAAGTAGTAGTTCCAAAGTGTCACGAATTGCTCCAGGATGAACATAGGGACCGAAGTACCGAACACCTTTGCGTCGCTTACCGCGAAACATCATCGCGCGTGGCCATTCTTCGTCCGTAGTGATGGCCATAAACGGAAAACTCTTGTCATCCTGTAACCGAATGTTGAATCTCGGCTTGTGCTCCTTGATCAATGCGTATTCAAGCAACAACGCTTCAACTTCGTTTCGAACCTCTATCCACTCAACTTTCTCTGCGAAGCTCATCATGCTCGCGGTTCGGGGATGTAACGTCTTTGGATCTGCGAAATAGCTCGAGACACGTGAACGCAAATTGATTGCTTTACCTACATAAATGACGCGACCTTGTGCATCCCGAAACTGATACGACCCTGGAGTGACCGGAATGCTTCCGTC
>JBIKID010000090.1:0-5970 GCA_044361815.1 Ilumatobacteraceae bacterium
TGCATCTCGAACGGCCACCGTTTCGGTGCCGTACCTCTTGGTCACACTTTCCAAACGGATCATGGGGCCCCTTCCAGGCGACGAAAACTCAGTTTAGTTTATGAATCCGAGTTTGCACGGCGCCACCTCAGATAGCCCTCCATAAAGAGATTTAGATCTCCATCGAGAACCCCCGCAATGTTTCCGCTTTCAATCTCGGTCCGCACATCTTTCACCATCTGATACGGCTGCATCACATACGAACGAATCTGACTTCCCCAGCCAATCGCCGATGGCTTGCCTGCAATTTTTTTCATTGCAGCGTCACGCTCTTCTTCAATGCGAGATGCGACCATCGTCTTCAACCGCTTCAATGCACTTTCGCGGTTTTGCAATTGCGACCGCTCCTGCTGAGACGATGCAACCAAACCTGTTGGTTCGTGAATAAGTCGCACTGCAGACGAAGTCTTGTTGACATGCTGACCACCGGCACCAGATGCGCGAAACACTTCCATTCGAATATCGGTTTCATTGATCTCGACATCGGCCTCTTCAAGAATGGGCCACACCTGCACACTGGCAAAACTCGTTTGGCGTCGACCTTGATTGTCGAACGGACTGATTCGCACCAATCGATGCGTGCCGCGCTCGGACGTAAGCAGTCCGTATGCGTATCTGCCACGCACAGTGAAGTCAGCCGACAGAATCCCTGCTTCAGTGCCAAGTGAGATGTCTCCGATCTCAATTGCAAAGTTGCTGCGCTCTGCCCATCGGGTGTACATGCGCAAGAGCATCTCGCTCCAGTCTTGGGCATCAACACCACCGTCTTTGGCGTTGATCTGCACAATTGCATCCATCTCATCGTGCACTCCGGTAAACAAACTGCGCAACTCAAGCGCATCAAGCTTTGACCGCACACCACTGATGCCATTTTCAAGATCTGGCTCTTGGCTTGCATCGTCAATTTCGCGTGCCATTTCGTGCAGCACTTCGAGGTCGTCTACCGATCCAGACAATTGCGCGAATTCATCCAGGTCTGCTTTGAGATTGACGTATTCGGTATTCACTTTTTTGGCATTGTCTTGGTCGTCCCACAAATCTGGTCGAGCAACATCGATCTCGAGAACTTTCATTCTCTCGCCGCCAGCCTCCACCTTCAGGTACACAAAAGCCTCGCTCACACGTCGCCGAATTTCAGTGAGGTCGTTGGAAAAATCGCGCATGGTGATGAGAAAGTTAAATTAGTTGCGCCCGTGGCACAACTTGTACTTCTTGCCCGAACCGCATGGGCATACTGCGTTGCGTGGCGTTGTCGACCAGTCATCGGCCGACTTCACAATCGTCTTCACGGCTGGCTCTGACTGCACTGGCACGCCAGTCTCTTCAGCAGAAATTGCGGCAAAGCCGCCGTCTGTTTCGGCATCGAATGCTGACTCTTGGAGATTGCTTACCTGCAATACAGGCGATTCGTTTTTTACAACCTGCACGTGCATTACATACTTGACAAAGTCTTGTGCAATCCCCTTCATCAAGGTTCCAAACATCTCAAAACCCTCACGTTGCCATTCGGTGAGCGGATCCTTTTGACCCATCGCTCGCAAGTTGATGCCCTCCTGGAGATAGTCCATCTCCTCAAGGTGTTCGCGCCAACGCTGATCGATAATGCGGAGCATCACCTGGCGCTCAATCTCGCGCATTGTCGTCTCACCCATTTCCGTTTCGCGCGCTGCATAAAAAATTGAAGCATCCGCCATCACGAGGTCATACATCTCATCGGTGTCGGCACATTGCTCGAGACGGTGGCTGCTAACGGTAGACGGCCAAAACGTTCCGAGTTCGCGAGCTAAGCCGTCGAGATCCCATTCATCGGTTGCATCCGACACACAATGAGTGTCGATCAGCGAGTCAACGGCTTCGGCCAAATACTCCATAGCCGCAATTTTGAGATCAAGTCCTTCAAGAATTTGATCGCGACGCTGATAAATGATCTTGCGCTGTTCGTTCATTACTTCGTCGTACTTGAGAACGTTTTTGCGAATTTCGCCGTTGCGCTGCTCCACTGTTGTTTGAGCGCGCTCAATGGCCTTAGTTACCATCTTGGCTTCAATTGCTTCGTCATCCGGCAATGCCCGACCCATCACCCAGCTCAATGCACCGGTTGCGAACAAGCGCATAAGTTCGTCGTCAAGACTGAGATAAAAACGACTCTCGCCTGGATCGCCTTGGCGACCAGAACGACCGCGCAACTGATTGTCGATGCGTCGCGACTCGTGGCGCTCTGTACCGAGCACATAGAGACCACCAACACTGCGCACTTTGTCGCCCTCGAGCTTGCACGAAGCCGTGTACTCAACCAACAAATCGGCATAACGCTTTTGTGCTGCCGCGCGAGCCTGGCGATATTCGTCCGACATTTGTTCGAGTGGCATTTGTAGAGCAAATTCGTCAATCAACGTGTCTGCATCAAAACCTTCTTGCAAAACTTTAGAGCGGGCAAGCCCTTCCGGGTTTCCACCGAGCATGATGTCGACTCCACGCCCAGCCATGTTGGTGGCAACGGTGACACTGCCAATGCGACCTGCCTGCGTAACGATTGATGCTTCGCGAGTGTGTTGCTTGGCATTGAGCACTTCGTGTTTAATGCCGTGTTTATCCAGTTCGCGTGACAGCAATTCACTCTTCTCGACGCTGACAGTACCGACCAAGACTGGCTGTCCCTTTTTATGCTTCTCTTCAATATCGGCAACAACTGTTTTGAATTTGGCGGCTTCGGTTTTGAAAATGAGATCCGCCTGGTCGATGCGCACCATCTCACGATTGGTTGGGATTGGCACCACCTGCAGCCCGTAGGTATTCATTAATTCTGCAGCCTCTGTTTGGGCTGTACCTGTCATGCCGGCAAGTTTGTCGTACATACGGAAGTAGTTTTGCAAAGTCACAGTTGCAAGCGTTTGATTTTCTTCCTTGATCTTGACGCCCTCTTTAGCTTCCACTGCCTGGTGGATTCCCTCGCTCCAACGACGTCCTTCAAGAATTCGGCCCGTAAATTCGTCGACGATTTTTACTTCGCCATCTTGAATGATGTAGTCCTTGTCGCGCTGATACAACACCGCTGCCTTGAGTGCTACTTGCAATTGGTGCACCAAGTTTTGTTGCACTTCGTCGTACAGGTTGGCAATACCAAGTTGCTGTTCTACTTTTTCGATACCAGCCTCGGTTGGCACCACAATGCGCTTGTCTTCTTCAACTTCATAGTCAAGATCACGCTTCAGCGATCTGACGATGGAAGCAAATTGGTAATAGGACTTTGCTGCATCAGCAATGCGACCAGAAATAATCAGTGGAGTTCTTGCTTCGTCAATCAAAATCGAGTCAACTTCATCAACGATTGCGAAGTAATGACCGCGCTGAACTTTTTCTTCCTTAGTTCCAGCCATGTTGTCGCGCAAATAATCAAAACCAAATTCATTGTTTGTGCCGTACGTAATGTCGGCCATGTAGTCGATGCGCTTCTCTGCTGCGGACGTGCGCACACCAGGAATTACGAGTCCCACTTCAAGACCAAGCCAGCGGTGAATACGACCCATCCACTCCGAGTCACGTTGCGCCAGATAGTCATTGGTGGTTACTAGGTGAACACCTTTTCCCGGCAACGCATTGAGATACGCAGGCAAAGTTGAAACAAGTGTCTTGCCTTCGCCTGTGCGCATTTCAGAAATCCAGCCAGCATGCAGCGCGGCTCCACCCATCATCTGCACGTCGTAGTGGCGCTGGCCAATAACTCGCAGTGAAGCTTCACGAACTACAGCAAATGCTTCGACCAACAAATCGTCGGTGTCTTCACCACGCTCAATGCGGGAGCGAAACTCGGCTGTCTTACCCTTGAGTGCCTGATCAGACAATGCGTGTATCTCTGGCTCTTGAGCGTTGATATCAGGAATGATGTCGGCTAAAGCCTTGACCTTTTTGCCCTCACCGGCGCGAAGAATGCGATTAAGTAAGGCCATACGACCATGAATCCTACCTTCGGAGGTCGTGCCTGAGAGCGCTTGCAACCGCCACACAGGTCACTTGTTGAGCACCCGCTTTGCGCAATGCGTCTGCAGCACACCGCAGAGTTGTACCCGTGGTGACCACATCGTCCACAAGCATCACATGACTGTTAACCCCTATTTTGCGCGCTGAAAATACGGATCCCCGTAAGCGCAATTCACGCGAGGCTCCAGTCTGGACATTTTGCGAAACCTTAATCAAAAGCCGTCTACATGGCACACCGATTTCTCTAGCTAAACGTCGTGCCAACAATTCCGACTGGTCGTGGCCGCGTCGACGAACTCGTGCCGTACTGGTCGGCGCCCAAGTCACCACATCGAAATCACTGGCACTACTCGACACTTGTTGATCGATTCGTTGTGCCAGCAACTCTGCGAGTACCGCAACTACCTGTCGTCGATTTCGGTACTTGAGATTCAAGATCAATCGACGTGCGATGCCTTCATACATAACAGCCACCACCCCGACATCACATTCGGGTTGCACCATTGCGAAGAGTTGTGTCCGGCAACCGACGCACAACACTCGAGCCTGACAGCCACACGACTCGCACCTTTGTCTGTACAACAATGACACCTCCGCAGCATTAGTCTTTGCGCGTGGCAAATTATTTTGTTGAACCGCTCAAAGATCGCCCGATTGAACGACTGACCAGATGTGTGTTTGGGCTTGCGCTTTTCGGAACCGGAATTGGCATGCAAAAAGCCGGCAATCTTGGCTTGCCACCGTGGGATGTGTTTCATGATGGCGTGAGCGAGATCATCGACGTGACCTTTGGACTAACCATCGTGCTCACCAGTTTCTTTGTCATGTTGCTCTGGATTCCACTGCGACAAGCACCAGGACTCGCAACCATTTTGAACGCCATTGAGGTTGGCATTGCAGCCGGCATCTTTCTTTCAATCGTTCCTGAAGCTACCGATAACACAGCAATGTGGCTGCGAATATCTTTGATGCTTGGCGGAATCGTGGTGACTGGAATTGGATCAGGTTTTTACATCGGTGCAGGTCTTGGTTCTGGTCCACGGGATGGCCTAATGGTTGGTCTTGCCAAACGCGGCATCAATATTGGCAAGGCACGCACAGGCATCGAGATATCAGTGCTACTTGCCGGAGTTGCATTGGGCGGCTCGATAGGAATCGGCACAATTGCATTTGCTGTATTGATCGGACCAATAGTTGCGAAAACTCTTCCGCTTCTACAGATCCGACCAGCGAAATAAACCGGTGTGCACACCAGCTAACTAGTAGCGGTAGTTCTCCGACTTAAACGGACCATTGTGCGGAATGCCCAGGTAGTCCGATTGCTCGTCCGAAAGTTTTGTCAACACTGCTCCAAGTGCGCCAAGGTGCAGCGTCGCGACTTTCTCGTCGAGCGCCTTTGGCAACACGTAAACCCCAAGCGGGTATTTATCAGTGTTATTGAAGAGTTCCATCTGAGCGATGACTTGGTTTGTGAATGAGCAACTCATCACAAAGCTTGGGTGCCCTGTTGCACAACCCAAGTTGACAAGCCGTCCTTCAGCCAACACGATCACTGCGTGTCCGTCTTGAAACGTCCACAAGTCAGTGCCTGCCTTCAATTCGTCACGTGTTGCACCGCTCCTAGCAAGACCCGCCATGTCAATTTCATTGTCGAAGTGGCCGATGTTGCACACGATTGCGTTGTGCTTCATCCTTGCCATGTGATCAACAGTCACGATTGCTTCGTTGCCCGTTGCTGTCACAAACACATCAGCAGTTGAAACAAGTGCCTCAAGTGTGTTGACTTCATAGCCCTCCATCGCTGCTTGCAATGCATTGATTGGGTCGATCTCTGTCACCACAACGCGCGCACCTTGACCGCGCAAACTTTGCGCACAGCCTTTGCCCACGTCGCCGTAACCACAGACCACTGCCAACTTGCCTGCCAACATCACATCGGTCGCACGGTTGATT
>JBIKID010000091.1:0-5967 GCA_044361815.1 Ilumatobacteraceae bacterium
GGGCGGATGTAGCACGCTGGCAATCCAGTCGACTTCACCGTGTCTTTTGTTGCTTGAACAATTTCTTCAACCGAATATGGCATGTCCATGCCCATGATCTTCGCCGAGTTGTACAAACGCTTGATGTGGTCGGTCAGTCGGAAAATTGCAGGACCATTCTTGGTCTCATATGCACGAATGCCTTCGAATACTCCAGTGCCGTAATGCAACGTGTGCGTCAACACGTGTACTTGCGCTTTGTCCCAATCGACAAGCTTGCCGTTCATCCAAATTTTTGGTGTCGTGGTAATTGGCATGTTTTCCTCTGTGTTGATGTGTTACGTGAATACCTAATTCGAATTGCGTTCTAAACTATCGCTCTTATTTTGCGACTCTCGCACTAATTTCGTTGCCCATTTGGCTTGTTGAGCCACTTGCGGGTGCCTGGCACGCGGCGCGCACACGCTCAGCCATTGCATTTTCACCCAAAAACTCAAGCATGTGTGCTGCCGACAAAATTGCAGCAACGGGGTTTGCCTTGCCAGTGCCAACGATGTCGGGTGCCGAGCCGTGTACAGGTTCAAACATTGACGGACCTGTTCCTGCTGGGTTGAGGTTTGCTGATGATGCAATACCAATTCCACCGCTCACTGCTCCACCCAAGTCAGTCAGGATGTCGCCAAACAAGTTGTCGGTCACGATCACGTCATAGCGATGTGGGTCTTGTACAAAATAAATGCAGGCAGCATCTACGTGGTTGTATGCGGTTGCAACTTGAGGGAATTCTTTTGCAACTCGATCAAATGTGCGCTGCCACAAATCGCCGGCAAAGGTAAGCACGTTTGTCTTGTGTACGAGTGTGAGATGTTTGCGATTCCGAGTTGCAGCCAACTCAAATGCGTAGCGCACGCAGCGCTCTACTCCGTGTGCGGTGTTTACGCTTCCCTGAGTTGCAACTTCTTGTGGCGTGCCTTTACGCAATACGCCGCCTTCGCCAACATACGGGCCTTCCGTGTTTTCGCGAATCACAATAAAGTCATGAGGCGTGGTGTGTCCGGGTGCCGTGCCTGCAAATGGTCGACGATTGATATACAAGTCCAACTCAAAACGCATCTTCAGTAACAACCCGCGCTCAATCACACCAGGTGGGACGCCTGGCGTGCCAACTGCGCCGAGCAAGATGGCATCAAAATTGCGTAACTGCGCAAGCGTCTCGTCCGACAACACTTCGCCGTCGCGTAAATATCGCGCGCCACCCAAATCAAAATCGGTTGTCTCAAGGTCGGCTCCAGCAGCACGCAACACTTTGAGCGCCTCAATTACGACCTCTGGGCCAATGCCGTCACCACCAATAACTGCAATGCGATGCTTCTTGCCAGATTGTTGAGATGTTTTTGACGTTGCCATACCCCTATATCGTAGGGCGCAATTAGCACCGCTAACCTTTGTGCGCATGGCAAAGCACCAACTTTCTCAGGCGGCCCATGACCGCTTAACCGCCGAATTCACTGATCTCACCACTCGTGGGCGTATTCAGGTTGCAGACAAGATCGAGCGAGCCCGAGAAATGGGCGACCTCAAAGAAAATGGCGACTACCACGCAGCCAAAGATGAGCAAGGCCACATGGAGGGTCGCATTCGCCAGATCGAATCGTTCCTCGAAGATGCCGAGATAATTCCACCAGCACCAGATGGTGTGGTCGGTCTTGGCACCATCGTCACCATCGTGTACGACGGCGACGCCGACTCTGATGCAGAGCGTTATCTGATCGGTCATGTTGAAGAGCGACCTGAGGCTGGCGACGTCAGCGTGATGAGCCCAAGTTCCCCTCTTGGTTCAAGTTTGCTTGGTGCCAAAAAAGGTGCAACGGTTTCCTACGACGCACCCAATGGCAAGCTCAAAGTCAAAGTCCTCGACACCGAATCTGCGCGTTAGAAAGCTCTAGCCCCCACACAATGTCTCTCCCTCCAGGCCGTGCGCTCGAATTACCGGGTCGTGGACAAACATTCATTCGCGAAGTGCAGGGTCCACCTGGCGCTCCCACAATTTTCCTCTTGCACGGCTGGACAGCAACAGCAGATCTCAATTGGTTTACAGCGTTCGACGTGCTCGGCGAACATTTTCGAGTTATTGCGCCAGACCATCGCGGTCACGGCAAAGGCATCAATTCAAAAAGTCCGTTTCGCTTAGAGGACTGTGCTGATGACGTTGCAGCAATTGCCGATGTGCTCGGCATCAATACGTTTATTCCAGTTGGATACTCGATGGGCGGCACCATTGCCCAGTTAGTTTGGAAGCGTCACGAATCACGAGTACGCGGACTCGTATTGTGCTCCACAGCCGCAAGTTTTGCGGTGTCGCGCGAAGAGCGACTGTCGTTCTTAGGACTCACAGGGTTGGCAGTACTTGCACGCCTCACACCAAACCAAACAATTGACTGGCTCACCGAGCAGTTGTACATGCAGCGCAAAGGTGAAGGACTCGAACCATGGGCAATCGAACAAATGGCTTCGCACGATTGGCGTAAAATAATTGAAGCAGGAAGCGCAATTGGAAACTTTGATTCAACTTCGTGGCTAAAAGATGTTGATGTTCCCACATCGGTTGTGATCACCACCCAAGATCAAGTTGTTGCGGTTGATCGCCAGCAACGACTGATTGAATTACTTGACGATGTAGATGCACACTTTATTGATGGCGCACACAACGCCGTCTACACCGATCACCGTACGTACGTTCCTATGTTGCTGGCTGCTATCTCGAGCGTTCACCAACGTTCAAAACTTCTGCAGTAAAAGCAGATTTGGATCGGCTAAAGATCTAGACCGATGTCGAGCACTGTTGCCGAGTGCGTAAGTGCACCAACCGAGATGTAGCGCACACCTGTTGCGCCAACTGCAGCTACTGACTCGAGCGTAAGTCCACCGCTCGCCTCCAAGATCACGTCTTTGCCCGTTGCGTTTCGATGGCTCGCAGCAATCGCCACCGCTTCTTTAAGCATTGCTGGCGCCATGTTGTCGAGCAACACCAAATCGGCACCTGCACCAAGTGCAACATGCAATTGTTCAAGCGTGTCGACTTCTATTTCAATAGCAATATTTGGTGCACCAGCACGCACCAGCGCAAACGCTTCGGCCACTCCACCTGCTGCAGCAATGTGATTATCTTTCACGAGCGCAGCATCTGACAACGACATGCGATGGTTAACACCTCCACCACATCTCACCGCATATTTTTCGAGCGCACGCATACCTGGCGTTGTTTTGCGAGTGTCGCGTACTTGTGCACCAGTTGTGGCAAGCGCATCAGCCCATTCGCTCGTGGCAGTTGCAACGCCACTCAGCTGACAAAGCAGATTGAGCGCAGTGCGCTCAGCAGTCAGCAATCCACGTGTGGGTGCGTCAACGCTCATCAGTTTGTCGCCTGGTTTTACTCGAGCACAATCGTCAACGTGCTTTGACACAGTGATATTTTCGCTGCCACACACCATTTCAAGCACGGCAATAGCCACGTCAAGCCCCGCGATGCATCCATTCATCCGAGTTGCAAATACGCCAGTGCTTCGTTGGCTTGCTGGCACCGTCGCATTGGTGGTCACGTCGTGACCATTTTTTAAGTCTTCATCGAGCGCCACAGCGATTATCCGACGCACATCATCAAGCACCAAGTTGTTTGCCAACAATTGTCGTGCAGTTGCATCAGAGAGTTGGTGGTATTGCATCGCTATTCACTCTCTGTCGGAAGGTTGTCAATAATCAGTTGATTGTTACTCAATGAAACCTGCAGATGTCGCAGCCAAATATCACGTGGCTCAACAGTGTCAGTTCGGCGATGGCACCCTCTGCTCTCCGTACGAGCCATCGCCGAAGCAGCAACAGCTGTGGCTACGGTCAGAATATTTGTCGCTTCAAAATTACGTCGCGATGCTGGAGTCTTGGTATCAATCTTTTCTGCCGCTACCGCTAACGCATCCATCGTGGCTTGTAGTCCGTCCGGTCGACGCAAGACGCCGACATGTTTCGACATCGTCACTCGCACATGCGCACGCAATGAATCATCCAACAACCCCACCGTGCTGGTTGCTTGTGGGTCAATCACATCAATAATCGGTTCAACACGAGTCGGCATCTTCCAAGCCAAGTTGCGTCCAACACGTGTGCCCACCACGAGACTTTCAGTCAAACTGTTTGATGCCAGCCGGTTTGCACCGTGCACACCGGTGTAAGCCACTTCACCTACGGCGTACAACCCTTCAACTTCAGTCGTTCCATCCATGTTTGAGTCGATACCACCGCATGTGTAGTGGGCGGCTGGCGCAACTGGAATGCGATCGTGTTGTGGGTCGATGCCTGCCGCATTGCACGCTTTGGTGATAAACGGAAACCGCGATGCAAAACGCTCGCCAATGTGCGTTGCATCCAAATACACATGATCATCAACGCCATTAATGTTTTGTGCCATTCGCGCACTGATTGCTGCAGCCACTACATCTCGCGGTGCCAAGTCTTCTTGCGGGTGCACGCCCTTCATGATTCGTTCGCCGGCTGCGTCAAACAACACTGCACCTTCGCCACGCACCGCTTCCGAGATCAAAACTTGCTGTTTTGTTGATCCAACTTCTTGCCACAGCACAGTCGGGTGAAATTGCACAAATTCCAGATCGCGCAATGTGAGCCCTGCGCGCAGTGCGAGTGCATGACCATCGCCGGTAACAGCTGGTGGGTTTGATGTGCTTGCAAATACTTGGCCATAGCCACCTGTTGCAATCACGATTGCGCGAGCAGTAACAACACCAACGCTTTGTACTGTGCCATCACCGTTGAGCAATGCAATACGTATGCCTGCAACTTGGCGTTTTCCTGATGCAAGATCTGGTCCAAACACCAAATCGAGAGCAAATGCATTTTCCAAAACTTCTACACCTGCGTTAATCGCATTTTCGTCAAGTGTGCGCTGAATTTCCGCACCTGATTGATCGCCGCCGGCATGCACAATGCGCGATCTCGAGTGCCCACCCTCGCGAGTCAACGCACGAGATCCATCTGCACTCGGGTCAAAGGCTGCACCCATTTTTTCCAAATAATCAATTGCGGTCGGAGCATCGCGAACCAACGACGTCACCGCACTTTCATCGCACAGACCTCCACCTGCATCCAACGTGTCGCGCACGTGTTCGGCAAACGTGTCGGCTGGGTCAAACACTGCAGCCAATCCACCCTGAGCCCATGCAGTCGACCCGGCATCAAGAGTGTCTTTTGTAACGATCAATACATCGCGAACTGGTCGAGCAGCAAGCGCCGCAGCCAAGCCAGCAGCACCAGAGCCAAGCACCACAACATCGGTATCTCGCGTCCATGACACGGCGGGAGCGCTCAAGGCAGCAGGTAATGAAACCGTGCGTGTCGTCACAACTTTTGCTATTCCTTTGTCCTTGATGGCGTACCTATCGCAATCATGCGCTCAACCGAAAGTCGTGCTCTGTCGGCAATTTCTCGCGGCACAGTCACTTCGTCTTTACCTGTGCGAAGCGCCGCTAGGAGTTTTTCTGGCGTATTCATTTTCATGTACTTGCACACTGCTGCGCGGTTGACGGGCTCAAAAATCACGAGTGGATTGGCCTTGCGCAGTTGATGCAGCATGCCCGTCTCAGTGGCAACTAAAACTTTCTTGGCCTGAGTCTCTTTGGCGGCCGTGATCATCCCTGACGTCGACAAAATTTTGGTGCGCTGGGCTGGCACCGCGCCACTCGAGGCCAAATACATCGCCGAGGTCGCGCATCCGCATTCTGGATGAATAAACAACTCTGCATCTGGTTCGGCTGCAACCATCGCCTTCAAGTCTTGGCCATTGATACCTGCATGCACGTGACACTCGCCCATCCAAATGTGCATGTTGGTGCGACCGGTTGCGCGTTGTGCGTGTGCTCCCAAAAATTGATCTGGGCAAAACAGAATTTCTGTGTTTGGATCTATCGACTGCACAACTTC
>JBIKID010000092.1:0-5960 GCA_044361815.1 Ilumatobacteraceae bacterium
AGCTGATGTGCAGTTAGAACCGTTCTACGATCCAAAGAGTTTGCGTATCAAGGCCTAACGGTCGATGGCGCGATAAGAACTACACAGAAGGAGCAATCATGACATCTTCAACAAATGCACGACGCGGAGGACGGGCGAGTCGTACTGCAATGCGTGCTGCTCCACTGACTGACGACATCAAGCCAGTACGCCCGGGTATGCCGAGCGGCCGCTACAAGGCGCTGACTGATTCTGAAGTTCTCAAGATTCACGAAGCAGCTATCAATGTGCTTGAAAATATTGGTATTGCCGATGCAATTCCATCAACTCTCGAATACTTGTTGCCAAAGGGCTGCAAGCTCGACAGCAATGGTCGCTTGTTGTTTCCACGCTCACTAATCGAACACACACTCGAGATTGCTGCGCGCAACTTTCCGTTGTACGCCCAAGACCCAAAGTTTGACATGGAGCCGTGGGGAACCAACACATACTTCGGTACTGCAGGTGCTGCTGTGTACATCGCCGATTACGAAACAGGCGAGTACCGCGAGTCAGTGTCACAAGATGCGTACGACATTGCACGTTTGGTTGACAAGATGGAGCACTTGCACTTCTATCAGCGCGCAGTTGTGCCACGCGATATTCCAGAAGCATCTGCGATGGACATCAACACGTGTTACTTGAGCGTGAGCGGAACCACCAAGCACGTTGGTACTTCGTGGGTTCATCCAGATCACTTAGAGGCATCGCTCAAGATGCTGCACGAGATTGCAGGCGGAGAAGATAAGTGGCGTGCACGTCCATTCGTGAGCCAGTCAAACTGTTTCGTTGTTCCGCCACTCAAGTTTGCAAGTGATGCTTGCAAGTGTCTTGAAGTTGCAGTGCACGGTGGCATGCCGGTGTTGTTATTGTCGGCTGGTCAGGCTGGCGCAACCGCACCTGCCGCAATTGCCGGCGCTCTTGTGCAACAAGTTGCAGAATGCTTGGCAGGTCTTGCGTATGTCAATGCGATCAAGCCTGGTCACCCAGCAATTTTTGGTTTGTGGTGCTTCGTTTCAGACTTGCGCTCGGGTGCAATGTCAGGTGGAAGCCCAGAGCAAGTGTTGCTCTCCTCAGCCAGTGCACAGATGGCACATTTCTACAACCTCACTGGCGGCACATCGTCGGGCATCAGCGATTCAAAATTCCCTGATGCACAGTCGGGTTCCGAAAAGGGAATCAATCACGCTCTCGTTGGTAACGCCGGCATGAACATCATTTATGAGGCTGCTGGTATGCACGGCAGTTTGTTGGGCTACTCACTTGAAGGTGTGGTTATCGACAACGACACCATTGGTTCAGTACAGCGCACAATCAAAGGCATTGAAGTCACTGACGAGTCGCTGTCAATCGAGACAATGCGCGCACAGTGCATTGACGGACCTGGTCACTACTTGGGTGCCGAACAGACTTTGCGCATCATGCAAAGTGAGTACCTGTACCCAGCCATTGGCGATCGCCTCAGCTCGAAAGAGTGGAAAGAAGTGGGCAAGCCTGAGATTTATGACGTTGCTCACAAAAAGGTGCGTGAGATCTTGGACAACCATTACCCAAGCCACATTCCAGAGAGCGTTGATGCGAATATTCGCACCTACTTGGATATTCGTTTGCCACGCGAAAACATGTTGCATCCAAGCATTCTTCCTGCCAACCTGTAGAGCCTGATGGCAACCGCATGGTTTGAGACTGTTGCTGAGGCGCAGCGTCGTGCGCAAAAGCGCTTACCTAAGTCTGTCTATGGTGCGTTGATCGCTGGTTCTGAAAAGGGACTCTCGATGCGCGACAATCTGGATTCGTTTGACCAGCTTGGTTTTGCACCTCACGTTGCAGGCTTGTCATCAACACGAGAAATGTCAGTGCGTGTGATGGGTCAAGACATGTCGATGCCAGTAATGATCTCGCCAACTGGCGTGCAAGCAGTGCATCCTCAGGGTGAAGTTGCCATTGCTCGTGCAGCAGCCAATCGTGGCATTGCGATGGGCCTCAGTTCGTTTGCAAGCAAATCAGTTGAAGAAGTTGCAGCAGTCAATTCGCAAACATTTTTTCAGATGTATTGGTGTGGAGATAAGGACACACTCGTGCAACGCATGGAGCGCGCTCGTGCTGCAGGAGCAAAGGGCCTCATCGTCACACTCGACTGGTCGTTTTCAAATGGCCGTGACTGGGGTAGCCCTTGGATTCCAGAAAAGATTGATCTCAAGGCAATGTTCAAGCTCGCACCCGAAGTAATTGTTCGTCCAAAGTGGTTGTGGTCGTTTGCAAAGACCGGCAAGTTTCCTGATCTTGTTGCACCCAACATGGCCAAGTCGGGCGAGAAGGCACCAACATTTTTCGGTGCGTACTACGAGTGGATGCAAACGCCGCTTCCATCGTGGGAAGACATCGCTTGGTTGCGTGAGCAGTGGGGCGGCCCATTCATGGTCAAAGGTGTAAGTCGTGTCGACGACGCAAAGCGCGTTGTTGATCTTGGTGCTACTGCACTTTCGGTTTCTAATCACGGCGGCAATAATTTGGATGGCACTCCAGCACCTATCCGTGCATTGCCGGCTGTTGCTGATGCTGTTGGCAGTCAGATCGAAGTGTTGCTCGACGGTGGTGTGCGCAGAGGCAGCGATGTAGTCAAAGCACTTGCGCTTGGTGCGCGTGCAGTGATGATTGGTCGCGCGTATTTGTGGGGCTTGGCGGCCAATGGTCAAGGCGGAGTCGAAAATGTGCTCGACGTGATTCGCGGTGGCATCGACTCGGCATTATTGGGGCTTGGAAAATCGCATGTCAACCAACTCACTCGTGATGACGTTGTGGCACCAGCCGACTTTTATCGCAAACTCGGAAACTAGATTTATTGAGTGTCGAGGCCTTGTGCCTCGGCCTCAGCGGCGAGTGCAATCCAATTCTCCTCGGCTGCTGCCACTTTTGTTTGGGCACTTGCGAGGTTTGCGCTGATCCGAGCGAGCGCAGTGTGATCACTGCCGGCTTGTGTTAACTCGTCAGCGATTTTTTGCTCAGCTGCACTTGCCTGTGCAAGTGTTTTCTCCGCCTGTGCAAGCAGTCGCTTGAGTGTGCTTGGGCTTTTTGCAGGTTTTATCTTCGCTGTATTGTTTGTTGCAACAACCGGCGCATCTTGCGCGATGAGTTTCCCACGCTGTGCCGCAGCAATCTGGTGTGTTGGCGATGCATTGTGATTTTTTAGCCACCCTGCAACTCCACCCGGCACAACTGCTGCGCCGCCATGGCCATCAAGCGCCAATACATCGATCACTGTGCGATCCAAGAACACACGGTCGTGACTCACTACTACCACAATGCCTGGCCATTCATCCAAATAATCTTCAAGTGCGCGCAATGTGTCGAGATCCAAATCGTTTGTTGGTTCGTCCAAGAGCAATACGTTTGGTTGCTCAATCAACGTGAGCAACAATTGCAAGCGCCGGCGCTCACCACCCGACAAAGTCGAAATTGGAGCAAATTGCGCATCGCCGTCAAACCAAAATTGGCGCATTAATTGATTGTCTTCTACCGATGGATCGCCTTTGTCGCCAGCAACTGCTTCACGCACGCGCTGATTGACATTGAGGTCGCGGCCCAACTGGTCGTAATAACCAATCTTTACCGTGCTTCCAATATCGATTTGTCCATGTGTTGGCTTGAGTCGACCAGAGATCAAGTCGAGTAGTGTGCTCTTGCCCGCGCCGTTTGGTCCAACAATTCCAAGGCGATCACCAGGTTCAAGTTCGTGATCAAACTGATTGAGCACAAGCGCGCCAGGCTCGCCAGCCGAACTCTCTGGCCAAGAAAAACCAATTCCGTGCAACTCAACACCCTTTGAGCCAAGCCGTTGGTTGCCAAGTGACAAACCAAGTTCGCCACTTCGTGCAACAGCCTCTGGTCGACGAGCAATCAACGCGGTTGCGGCCTCAATACGTGCTTTGGGTTTAGTTGTGCGCGCCGGTGCGCCACGGCGCAACCATGCAAGTTCGGTGCGTGCCAAGTTTTTGCGTCGCTGTTCTGCGGTCACAGCCTTTTCTTCACGATCAATTCGTGCTGCCAGGTATGCGGCGTAGCCAGAACCCGCATTGCGACCAGCCGGCACGTGCATATATGCATGTCCGCGATCGATCTCGAGCACTTTGTTGGTGACGCGGTCGAGTACATGTCTGTCGTGGGTTACCAAAATCAATCCACCGCGATAACTCGCTAACCATTCTTCTAAATATGCAATTGCATCAAGATCAAGATGGTTGGTTGGCTCATCCAAGATGAGTGCATCCCATTCGCTCACTAACAGTGCGGCAAGTGCTACACGTTTTTGTTGTCCACCCGACAATTCGGTTGTTTGAGCATCGTGCAGTCCGGCCATACCGAGCTTGTCGAGCATCGCATCTGCGCGCCAGTCTTCGCCTACCGCCGCTCGCACACTGCCTTCGGGCAACACCGGTTGCTGCGCGAGTACTCCAATGCGTGCACCTCGACCATTGCGCACAACACCAGCGTCGGGTCGGTAGTCACCGCTCAAGATTCGCAACAGTGTGCTTTTGCCGCAGCCATTGAGACCAACAACACCAACGCGATCGCCGTCGCTCAATGTAAAAGAAACATCGTCAAACAACGGACGATTTGGCCGCGAGGCTTTGAGCCCTTGGGCGTCGATCAAAATCACTCGTTCAGGCTACGGTTTCCGAGCACTACTATTTAGTCCATGTCCACTGCACAATTGCGAGAGTCACTAAAACAGCGAGCCTGCGAAACAATTGATCGCCTCAAAAACGATCTCGAGGCAATCAGCCACGACATTCATGCTCATCCAGAAGAGAACTTTGAAGAGCATCACGCACACAAATTGCTGACTGAAGCAATTGCCGACAATGGACACAAAGTAACGCGTAAGGCATACGGACTCGACACCGCATTCGAATCAACAATCGGCACACAAGGTGCAACGGTCGCTGTGTTATGCGAGTACGACGCATTGCCAGGTATTGGTCATGCATGTGGGCACAACATCATCGCTGCAACGGGTCTTGGCGCAGGACTCGCGCTTGCTGGTCTCGCCGAAGAAGCAGGCGGTCGTCTGAAGTTGATGGGCACGCCAGCAGAAGAAGGCGGCGGCGGCAAGATCATGATGGCAAGAAAAGGCGCATTTGATGGGGTAACTGCATCAATGATGATTCACCCCGCCGATACAGAACTTGCGCGCATGAATGCAATTGCAATTCAACATTGCTTGGTTCGTTATGTTGGCGAAGCAGCACACGCTGCAGTTTCTCCACACAAAGGACGCAACGCACTTGATGCTGCAGTGCTTGGCTACATGAACATCGCTGCATTGCGTCAACACATTTTGCCAACCGAGCGCATTCACGGAATTTTTCTCAACGGTGGAGAAAAACCAAACATCGTTCCGCGCGAATCGACAATGGATTGGTACGTACGTTCCGACACCATCAAGTCGTTGCAACCGCTCAAGAAGCGCGTTGCATCGTGTCTCGAAGGATCAGCTGTAGCAACTGGCTGTCACGCCGAACTTGATTGGCAACCAAACCCATATGCGGACATTGTCGACAACATGCCGTTGCTCAGCGCATACGTCGGCAACGCGGCACAGTTTGGCCGCATGATGACTACAGATTTCTTGCCAGGCACTGGTGGCGGCTCAACAGACATGGGCAATATCAGCTATGTCACGCCATCTATCCACCCAATGATCGCTGTTTCGCCAAAAGGCGTGTCATTACATACGCCAGATTTCGCCGATTATGCGATCGGCGAGCCGGCCCTGAAAGCCATATTGGATGGGGCAAAAATCATGGCCATGACGACCATAGATATGTGGACAAATGAGGCCCTTCGAGCCGAAGTTGCAGCCGCTTTTGGTGATGGTGCAATTCCCGAGGATGTGCTCTAAAAACACTATTTTTACTGGGTTTTTCTAGTGTTTTAGCGCT
>JBIKID010000027.1:0-19007 GCA_044361815.1 Ilumatobacteraceae bacterium
GGTATCGATGCCAAAAATTGACCCAGCATTCTGTGCGACAACAATCTGCTGCAAGTTCATGGTGCCTGCCTGAATGACAACACCCATCACTGCGAGCACCATTGGTAACTCATAGGCGATCAACTGACCTGCAGCGCGCAAACCACCAAGCAATGAATACTTGTTGGCACTTGACCAACCGGCCATCAAAATACCGAGCACCGAAATAGATGAAACTGCTAGCGCGTAAAAAATACCTGTCTCAAGGTCGGTAAACCATGCGTCAGGACCAAACGGAACAACGACAACAAGAAGGAAGGTACTCATCAACACAATGATTGGTGCCATCTTGAATACAGGCTTGTCGGCATTGGTTGGCTGAATATCTTCTTTTTGCAACCACTTGCCTACCTCGGCGAAAAGCTGCAATGAACCTTGGGGTCCAGCCTCCATCGGGCCAAGTCGGCTCTGCATAAACGACATCATCTTGAACAAAAAGACATACACAATCGTGCCTGCCGGCAAGAGCACGGCAACGAGCCCACCGAGAACGCGCAAGAGGGACTGACCCCAATACGGAATATCGACGCCCAGCAATGAATTCATTAGCGGTCGATGTCTCCCAGAATGAAATACAGCGAAGCAAGAATCGTGATGATGTCCGGCACGTACACGCCGCGCAACAACCATGGCGTAATCGAAATGTTGTTAAAGCTTGCCGAACGAATCTTGACACGGAATGGACCGAGGTCGCCACGCGACACAACGTAGTAACCCATCTCGCCAAGTGGGTTTTCTGTAGAGACCCAGGCTTCGCCTTCAGGCACTTTGATGATCTTTGGAACCTTGGCCATTACAGGGCCACTTGGAATTCCGTCGAGCAACTGATCGACAATTTTTGTTGCTTCACGAGTTTCTTGCAAACGAACCCAGCAACGAGCGAAGCTGTCGCCGTCTGGATGAGTCCAAACTTTGAAATCAACTTTGTCGTAGGCAAGAGGGATTGTTTGATCGCGGCGCAAGTCCCAGTCGACACCACTTGCGCGCAAGTTTGCGCCAGATAGTCCGTACTGCAACGCAACGTCGCGAGGAATCACGCCAATGCCCCGTGTACGCGACTGAAAGATCTCGTTACCAAACAACAGTGTCTCGATCTCGTCGCAGAAATTGCGCAACTTCTTCATCACTACTTTTGTTTCGTCTATCCAACCAGCAGGTAGATCATCTTTCAAGCCACCAATGCGGTCGAAGTTTGGATGGAAGCGACCACCGGTTGCAGACTCGATCAGGTTGAGAACATATTCGCGATCGCGGAAAGCCAAGAACACAGGTGTGATCGCACCCATCTGCACGCCCAAGTCGCCGAGGAACAACGAAACGTTGGCGATGCGTGAAAGCTCAAACAAAATCGTGCGAATCCACTGCGCACGAGGCGGTGCTTCGACATTCATTAATTTCTCTGCAGCCAAGATAAATGGAACTTCGTTGGCAAAACTGCCAAGCCAGTCGATGCGGTTAATCAGCGAAGTGACCTGCGGAAATGTACGAACCTCAGTGAGTTTTTCGTAACCACGGTGCATGTAGCCACACGATGGTTCAGCCCACACCACTTGCTCGCCATCAAGACGAGCAATGATGCGCAATGTTCCGTGAGTTGCAGGATGTTGTGGTCCGATGTTGAGGGTCATGCCCTCTGTTTCGAGCTCGACATTGAGGCGTGCGTCGGCGGCTTGGGAAGCGATGTAACTCAGCTGTTGGCGACTGCCGAGTTTTGCTGAAACAGGATCATTCAGAATGGTCATGATGCGGCTTCTTCATCTTCTGCGCCGCCTGGTAGCGGCTCTACATCAACAATGCCCGGCCATGGCTTGACCATTCGTGCAAGCAATGGGAAGTCTTTGCGCATTGGGTAACCCTCGAAGTCGATTGGGAGATACATGTTGCGCAAGTCTGGGTGGCCAGTAAAGCCAATGCCAAACATTTCATGAGCTTCGCGCTCGTGCCAGTTTGCGCCAGCAAAAACCGTGCTGATGGAATCGATAGTGAATGAGTCATTCGGAACATCAGCCTTGATATTGATGCCCAGGTGCGTCACTGAGTTAACAAGGCGCACGAGCATTTGCATGCGTGTATCGCCGCCTGTGTAGCCAGGACGAATCACAGTGTCGCGTACAGGTGCTGGCTCTGATGGGTCATCTTCACCGCGACCAAATGGCGACGGCATCCAGTCGATTGCCGAGAGGAAACAAAAATAATCAAACGCGTGAGAATCTCTCAGCGCCTGAATACTTGCGCACCAAGACTCGGTGGTGACGCGCACCCAAATGTCGTCGCCTGGCTTGACCAACGTGTCGACAACCGCAGCGGCAAGTGTTGTGCGAATTGCGGCAACCATCGCGTCGCGCGTCGCATCAACTTTTACTTCTACAGCTGGCGAAGCGGTGGTTTCAGCGGGTGACGACAACGGGCTCACCTCGCCTTTCGGCTTCTGCAGATGCGCTCACTGATGAGTTTGATGCTGCATCAATTGACACGGTTCCTTCACCACGCCAACGTGCACCCATGTCTTCGTTCTTAATTCGCTGTTGCAACAACACAATGCCTTCGAGCAATGCCTCTGGGCGAGGTGGGCAACCTGGGATATATACGTCGACCGGAATGATTTGATCTACTCCTTTTGTCACTGAGTAACTGTCCCAATAAGGTCCACCGCAGTTTGCGCAACTGCCCATCGAGATCACATATTTTGGTTCTGGCATCTGCTCATACAAGCGCTTAATGGCAGGCGACATTTTGTCGGTAACAGTTCCCGAAATCACTACAAGGTCTGCTTGACGTGGGCTCGCTGGCAATGGAATTACGCCAAGTCGCATCACGTCATAACGCGGTGAGCCAAATGCAGCACCCATTTCAATTGCGCAACATGCGAGACCCCACTGGTACACCCACAATGAGTACGAACGACCCATGTTGAACAGCGAATTAAGTGGCTTAGGCAAACGCCCGCGATCTACAAGACCCATGTTGTTACACCCACCGCAATACGCCCTTGCGCCAGGCATACACCAGGCCAAGGAGCAAAATAAATACGAATACACCCATTTCAATTAGGCCAAACGTGCCATAGCGCTCAAGTTGTGTAGCCCACGGAAAAATGAAAACTGCTTCCACGTCGAAGATCACAAAGAGCAACGCAAAAATGTAATAACGAACTTGGCTCTGAGACCAACCTTCACCGACTGGGTCAACACCACTTTCGTACGACAATAATTTCTCACGATTTGGTTTTGATGGTCGTATGAGTGACGACACCCAGAGCAATAATCCGGCGATGAGAACAGCAGCTAAACCGAACCAGACAATGGTGAGAAAAGACCTGAGGAAGGTAGACATCAACCTGAAAAACTACTACTTATGCGCAGTTTGGGGAGAAACCACCGGCTGCTTTTTACCTTGTGAACAAGTGCCCACGGGCCTTAGGTTTAGGGATCGGGGTTGATGCGACATTGTGCAAAAACCAATCGACAATCAGCCCAGCCGCAGGGCCAGACCTTTCAACCTCCGCTCGAGTTCGCTCAATCAGGGCACTTGGCGCCATATCCAACGCAGCCAGTTCGGCAGCACCCTCCCCGCTAATCCACCGAGAAATGATGGCCTCATTGGCTTCTGGGTGAAACTGGGTCGCAAACGAACGCCCCATCTGCATCGCCTGTGGGCCGGCATCGCTCAGTGCCAAAACCTGGGCTCCAGGGGGTGCGGAAAACGTGTCGTAATGCCACTGCATCCATGACCCAGCCAACACACCATACGTAGGTGTGGCTATTACGTCATGCCAACCGACCTCAGATTTTTTGGCTCGCTCGGCGCTTCCACCGAGCGCATGTGACATTATTTGCGCTCCGAAACAGATGCCGAATTGGGGAATTCCACGTCGATGACCCTCGCGAATGACCTCGGATTCGGCAGCGACACTCTTTGCAACATTGTCCCAATAGACCGACCAGTTAGAGCCAAGATACAAAACAAGATCAATGCCGTCGAGCGATGGCCATTCGTGTGGATATTCACGTTGAACTGTTGTGAAAGAAAAGTCGTAATCCTCAAATCGTTGTCCGACAAAGCCTGCATCGGCATCACCCGAATTGGCTAAGAGCAGGGCACGCATGAGAGGTACGGTAGTCGGTGCATGGCAACAAGCAAACCAACACCGATAGAAATTTCGAATGAAGCTTTTGTGGCTGCTCGCGAACGCGGCAAAGAAGTAGTGCTCCACACTCCTGTTTTGCCCTCCGCGTATCTCAGTCAACGCTTTGGTGGAACAATTGTGCTTAAGGCCGAGAATCTGCAGCGCACGGGTTCGTTCAAAATTCGTGGTGGCATGAACAAACTTGCCCAATTGGGTAATGCCAAAGAAACAGGAGTTGTCGCGGGTAGCGCGGGAAATCACGCGCAAGGCCTTGCGCTTGCCGCAAAACATTTTGGAGCAAAATGCGACATCTTCGTACCTAAAGGCGCGTCGCTTTCAAAGATTGCCGCAACCAAACACCACGGTGCAACTGTGCTCGACGGCGGTGAAAGTGTTGACACAGCAGTTGCTGCGGCCAAAGCTTGCGCACAAGAAACGGGAATGGCATTTTGTCATCCATACGACGACCCAGATGTAATCGCCGGCCAAGGCACACTCGGTCTTGAACTTCTTGAAGACATTGACGATCTCGAGTTGCTCATCATTCCTCTTGGAGGTGGCGGACTCCTTGCCGGTACTGCTCTCGCAATTAAGCAACAACACCCCAACGTACGAATCATCGGCGTGCAGGCATCGGTTTGTGCGCCATACATTTACGGCACATCCCCAGAAGGCAAAATACTTACACTCGCCGATGGGATCGCTGTTAAACAGCCAGGCAACTACACCAAACCGATTATCGACAAATGGGTTGACCAGATTATTGAAGTGGACGAAGACTCAATAGCTGATGCAGTGGTCATCTTGATGGAACACACCAAAATGCTTGTTGAAGGTGGTGGCGCGGTTGGTCTTTCCGCACTGCTCACCAATCAGATCACTCCAGCAAAAAAAGGAACTACCTGCATCGTCCTGTCTGGTGGAAACATCGACATCGGTCTCATTCCAAACCTTGTTCGCCGAAACGAAACCAACGAAGGTC
Organism: Ilumatobacteraceae bacterium; assembly: GCA_044361815.1. Classification (GTDB taxonomy): domain Bacteria; phylum Actinomycetota; class Acidimicrobiia; order Acidimicrobiales; family Ilumatobacteraceae; genus UBA3006. The sequence continues at coordinate 5,148 of JBIKID010000027.1, forward strand.
GCCGACTTACTATTTTTGTGCGGCTACCCGACCGACCTGGCTCGCTGGCCGGACTCGTTGATGTTTGCGCTGCACAAGAGGCAAACGTGATTGAGGTGCAACATATTCGCGAAGGCGTCAAACTACATCCTCGCGAAACTGGTATCCAGGTTGTTCTCGAAGTCAAGAGCCCCGAACATGCTCTTTCAGTAATTGCGGCAGCCAAAGCCAGTGGCTTTGTAATCCAAGAAAGCCCTTAAAAACTTATTGCTTGAGAAATCTCTAGCAACAAATTTGGCAGGATGCCAATAACAAGCGTTGTGGCCACAGCCAATGTGATTGCCAAGCCAACAGATTTCGAAACAACAACTGGAGCATCATCGGCTGGATCGCTGAGCCACATGCTGACCATGATGCGCAGGTACAAGAATGCTGCGATCACTGCTGCGAGCATCGCTGCTACAGCCAGCGCGTAACTCTCGACCGAAACTGCGGCACGAATGATGCCGAACTTGGCGACGAATCCTGATGTAAGTGGCACGCCAGCCTGAGCCAACAACAACACAGTCATGCCAAGCGCCAGCACAGGACGCTTCTTGCCAAGGCCCTTGAATGCATCAAGCGTTGTCGCGTTGTCGCCTTGGCCAGCAACAACAGAGACCACAGCAAATGTGCCAATGACTAACACTGAGTAGATAAACAAGTAGCCCATCGCAGACGTGGTACCCAACTGCGCATCAGCATGGCCAATGTGTGATGCAGCTTCAAGACCAACCAAGATAAAACCTGCATGGCTGATGGATGAGTACGCAAGCATTCGCTTAACGTCCGTCTGTATCACTGCCAGGACCGAACCAACAACAAGCGTGAGCAAGGCCAACACAAGAATGGCGGGACGCCAGTCGTCAATACGACTTGGCAACGCAATCATGAATACACGAATGAGTGCAGCAAATGCTGCGACCTTGCCGACCGAACCCATGAGTGCAGTAATCGGTGTCGGTGCACCCTGATAAACATCGGGCGTCCATACATGGAACGGAACAAGCGAAACTTTGAATGCAAAACCAACGAGTAGCAGTGCAATGCCGGCAAGCAACAAACCATTGTTGGATGGCACCGATACTTCGCCAGCAAACACTTTGGCCATTGTCTGCAAGTTTGTGGTGCCCGATGCACCGAACAACAATGCAACTCCATACAAGAAGAATGCCGAAGCAAAACCACCAAGAATGAAATATTTAAGTCCTGCTTCACCGCTTTCTGTGCGGCTGCGACTAGATGCGGTGAGCAAATAAAACGAAAGACTTAATGTTTCGAGTCCAAGGAATAACACCAACAGGTCGTTGGCCGAAACCATCACCACCCCACCAATTGCCGCGATGAGCACAAGGGCATAAATCTCTGGGTCATCTTCGCCTTCACGTACCAAAAAGTCATTGATGACAAGAGAAACGAGAGCAACAGAAACACAAATAGTGAACGTTGCAAACAGCGCAAAGTGATCAAACGCAAGAGCATCACCCACGAGCGTGGACGACTTGTCATCGCCCATTTGGCTCCACAAAACGCCTGTCAAAACTGCTGCAGTAGTTGCTGTGACCACCGAGGCGGTGGCATACCAACCACGTTTCCACTGTGGCGTGAGCGAACCAACAAGGATCAAGAACAAAGCGCCACCAAGCAAAGCAAGGATTGGGCTGATCTTGAACCACTGAATGGCTGGTCCTTCAAACGTGGATGTTGCTGCAATCAACCTGTTCATCATTTGCTTGCCTCAACATGCTCTATCAGTGCCTTGACGCTCGGCTCGATGCGATCAAGCATTGGCTTTGGATAAACACCCGTAAATACGATGGCTGCAACAAATACTGAAAGCAACAACCCTTCGCGCAACGTGATTTCGGGAAACGACTTGTTGTCATCGCTTGGTTCACCATGGAACACACGCTGGTATGCCCAGAGCAAATAAAGCGCAGCGAGAATCACGCCAATTGTGGCTACAACAACCCACCAGCGAGCTGTTTCAAATGAGCCAATGAGTATCAGGAATTCACCAACAAAGCCGTTGAGGCCTGGCAGACCAATTGATGACAACATCACGATCATAAAAAAGCCCGCGAAAATTGGCGCAACAGCCTGAATGCCACCAAGCTCTGCAATCTGACGAGTGTGTCGGCGCTCGTAGATCATGCCGACGAGCAAGAACAATGCGCCAGTTGAAACACCGTGGTTAACCATCTGCATCACGCCACCAGTGATGGCTTGTGTTGTCATAGCGAATGTGCCGAGCACGATGAAGCCAAGGTGAGCAACCGACGAATACGCAACGAGACGCTTGAGATCTTTTTGCATCGTTGCAGCAATTGCGCCATACAAGATGCCAATCACCGCAAGTGTGAGTAATACGGGCTTGGCCCAAATTGCTGCTTGCGGAAATAGATACACACCAAATCGCAACATGCCGTACGTGCCCATCTTGAGCAACACACCGGCCAGAATGACGGAGCCACCAGTTGGAGCTTGCGTGTGAGCATCAGGCAGCCATGTGTGCAACGGAAACAGCGGAACTTTTACCGCAAACGCGATCATGAATGCAACGAACAACCAACGGCCAGTGCCCGTTGCGAAGTTGGCCTTTTCGGCTATCTCGACCAAGTCAAATGTGAGCACGCCCGTGTCTCGACGTGCCAAGAACGCTGTGGCGACGATGCCGACGAGCATGAACGCAGAACCTGCCATGGTGTACAAAAAGAATTTGGTTGCGGCATACACGCGCTTCTCATAGCCCCAGCCACCGATAAGGAAATACATCGGAACCAAAACGATTTCGAAAAACACGAAGAACAAAAACAGGTCGAGGCTGAGGAAACTGCCCATCACTCCAGCTTCGAGCAACAACATCCATGCCAAGTACGACTTGTGGTCGTGGTGTGGGTCAATGCCAACAATGACGAGTGGGAACAACACACCGGTGAGCACCACCATGAATAGCGAAATACCGTCAACGCCTAGATGCCACGAGATACCCCACTCACTGATCCATGAATGCTTTGACACAAACTCGAAACCCGCTGCACCAGTAGGAAACTTGACGAGCATCCACACACTCATTGCGCCAGTTGCGATGCTCGATACGAGCGCAGCGAGCTTGACCCACTCGTCATGCTTCTTATTCAATAGCGAAACAAGGACTGCGCCGAGCAGCGGCACCAACACGAGCATCGTGAGGATTGGAAAGCTTGCCGCGGTCTCACCAGCCTTTTCAACTGAAGCAAACATCAGATAAGCCCTCTCAATACAAACCACGCCAGCAACACAACAACACCCACGGTGATAACCGCTGCATATGCACGCACAAAACCACTCTGACTCTTGCGAACTTGACCGGCCACGGATCGCACAATTGTGGCTGTGCCGTTTACTGCCCCATCAACAACATGTGCATCAATCCACGCGACGCCATTGAACAACGCGTTGCCTGGGCCACTCACCAACTTGGCTGCGGTCGCGTCATAGTTCCAGGCCTGCTCGAGAATCTTTGGTTCGACAGCCTTGATCTTGTGCTTGGCATACACCGCAATGGACGCAATAATGCCGAGCGTCGCAACGACTACAGCAACACCAAGCAGCAGGTACTTGTTTTGATACGCCCAAGTTTCCTTAATGTGGGCCTCTGACTCTTCTACAACCGGCGCAAGCCAATGTTCCAAAAAGGCAGTCTTCTTAGAGAACGGCAACTGCAGTGCACCACCAACTATTGCGAGGCCAGCGAGAACAACAAGTGGCATCAACATAATTCGTGGGCTTTCGTGCGGAGTGAAGTCGCCATGCGCACCATTTTCGGCTGCATGGTCATTCCACTTTGCCTCACCGTAAAACACCATGATTACTTGACGTGTCATGTAATACGCCGTCAACAATGCAGTCACTACTCCGACTACATACAAACCGCGATTATTGGCGTAGACATACAGCAAAATTTCGTCCTTCGACCAAAAGCCTGCAAACGGTGGCACACCTGCGATCGCAAGCCAGCCGATGATAAATGTGATTGCAGTAACTGGCATTGCTTTGCGCAATGCACCCATGCGACGCATGTCTTGCTCGTGGTGCATGCCATGAATGACGGAACCAGATCCGAGGAACAACAGTGCCTTAAAGAATGCATGAGTGATCATGTGGAAAATGGCCGCTACATATGCTCCCGAACCGATAGCCAAAAACATGAAACCAAGTTGCGACACCGTTGAGTATGCCAACACCTTTTTGATGTCATTTTGTCCAACAGCAACCGTTGCTGCATACAACGCAGTTGCAGCACCGACGCAAGCAATAACCATTGGAGCCCATGAATACGACTCGTGTAGCACTGGGCTCATGCGCGTCATCAAGAACACACCAGACGTCACCATGGTTGCCGCGTGGATGAGTGCCGACACAGGTGTTGGGCCTTCCATTGCATCTGGCAACCAGAGATACAACGGTAACTGGGCGCTCTTGCCGCATGCACCAACAAACAACAACATCGCGATGGCGGTTGCTGTCACCGGAGCAAGCGATCCCTGATGAGCGGCTTCATTGATGCCGTCATACGAGAGTGTGCCTACTGCACTGAATGCCAGAAACATTGCGGTCATCACACCAAAGTCGCCAATGCGGTTGGTGACAAAAGCCTTCTTGCCTGCAACTGCAGCAGAGTCGCGAGTGTGCCAGAACGAAATAAGGAAGTAGGAGCAAGCGCCAACGCCTTCCCAGCCGAGGAAAGTGACGAGCAAGTTTTCGCCAAGCACCAACATGAGCATTGAGAACACGAACAGATTGAGGTACAAGAAAAATTTTGAAAACTTTGGATCGCCGTGCATGTAGCCAATGGCATACAAATGAATCAGCGAGCCGATACCGGTGATGAACAGCGCCATCGTGATCGACAACGGGTCTGCCAACAACGCCATATCAACTTGAAGCGAGCCAACGGGCAGCCACTTAAACATCGTCACTACTTGGTGGCGCTCTTCTGCTGGGCGTGAAAGCAGATTGAAAAACACCGAGACGGTGATCAGGAACGATCCGATAGTCATGAACGATGCAAGCCAGCCAGCCTGCGGTTCGCCCAAGCGACGACCGAAAACCATGATGACAAGTGCACCGAACAACGGCAACACGGGCACGAGCCAAAGATGATCGATGAAGAAACCAGTCACGGCTTAGCCCTTCAACTCTGCAAGGTCGTCAACAGAAATGCCACTGCGACGGCGCATAATCGCAACGATGATGCCAAGGCCAACTACAACTTCTGCTGCTGCCACCACGAGCACAAAGAACACAATTGCCTGACCGTCGATGTCGTTAAGACGACGACCGAGGGTTACGAACGTGAGGTTGACTGCGTTCAGCATCAACTCGATACACATAAACATGACAAGTGGATTGCGACGCACCAACACACCAACGGTGCCGATTGTGAAGAGCACTGCAGAAAGCAGCAAATACCACGTTGTGGTTGGTACAACGATGAGTGCGTTCATGACTTGCCCGCCGTGCGACGGCGCATCAGTAGCACTGTGCCAACAACGGCAACGACCAACAGGATCGAAGTAATTTCAAAGGCCATCACATAATCGGAAAAGATGGAAGTAGCCAATTGCTGAATGTTGGCATCTGGATTGTCTCCAGCAACATTGCTCGCAATGCCCTCACCACGCGAAATGACCGCATCAGCACCGGTGTAAATAGCCGCACCAAGCAAACCAAGCAGGCTGACGCCAACTACTCCGGCAACCCAGCGCTGACCAGCAAGCGGCTCGGTTTTTAGATTTTCAACTTGGTCAACACCAAGCAACATGATCACGAACAAGAACAACACCACGATGGCACCCGCATACACAATCACTTGTACTGCAGCCAGAAACTCGGCGTGTTGGGCCACAAACAACACTGCAATTCCAAACAAAGTCAACACCAAGCTGAGCGCTGCATGCACAGGGTGCTTACGCAACACCACACCAAGCGCGCCAACAATGATCATGACTGTGGCACAAACAAAAACGAAAAGTTCCATTAGTCAGCACTCGCTTCAGGGGCACGCACGCCGTACCCAAGTTCGCCGCTCCAGCCAACTACTCCACTAAACGACGCATCGCCAGATGCAGCAGTTGCGCGCATCCAGCCAGACGTGTTTTGATCTTCGCCTGGACGCCAGTCTTCCCACGGCATGTGCTGTGGTTGACCGTCATCGCCTACAAGCAATTCGGTCTTTGTGTAAATCGCATCTTGACGATTCGTAAACGAGAACTCGAACAACTTTGACTCGGTGATTGCTTCTGTTGGGCAAGCCTCAACACACAAATCGCAGTGAATGCAGCGCAGGTAATTAATTTCGTAGATCCAACCAAAGCGCTCACCTGGCGATGTTGGATTGTCGGGATCATTGTCCGCGCCGCGAACGTGAATGCACTTCGCTGGGCACACGGCAGCACACAATTCGCAACCGATGCACTTTTCCATGCCGTCTTCGTAGCGATTGAGCACATGACGACCATGCAAGCGCTCTGGCTTGTCAATCTTTGCGTCCATCTCTTCAGCACGCTTGCTGGACTCGCCACTCTTCGACTTGTTGATTGACTTGCGGCGCACGCGACCGCCCGAATACTGGGTGGTCACCTGATTTTTTTTACCGCGCTGACGAGCAGTAACGAGAAAGCCTCCGAAGTAACCCATTAGAACATCGACCCTTCGGTTTCGCGTTGCTTGGCACTCACCTTGAATGCCGCTTGCAAGAGCGCATAACTTACGCCGAGTATTGCAACCGAAACTGTGGTGACGATCAACGTATTCCAACCCTGGTCACGGCCAAGACGCTGTGCTGCGATCAACATAAACCAACCAAGCGATGCAGGGATCAATATTTTCCAACCCAAGTTCATCAACTGGTCATAGCGGAATCGCGGCAATGTGGCTCGTAGCCAGACATATATATAGAGAAACACGAGCACTTTGGCAAACAGCCAGATGGTGCCCTCAACGCCGTTTGGAATAAACGGAATATCGAGAACTGTGCCACGGATTGAGATGGGCTGCGGACCGCCAAAAAACAGCGTGACAATAAGCGCGCTCATAGTCACGGTGTTCATGAACTCTGCAAGATAAAACAACGCAAATCGGATGCTCGAATACTCGGTATTAAAACCACCAACCAATTCTTGCTCGGCTTCCACCAAGTCGAATGGAGGGCGATTGAGTTCAGCAGTTGCTGCGATAAGGAAGATTACGAACGGCACGACACCGGTAGCAATTACGTTCCAGTTGCCGATTGAGCTTTGAGCAGCAACAATGCCGCTTGTTGAAAGAGTGCCTGTCACCAAGAAAACCGTGCCAAGCGAAAGACCAAGTGCGGCTTCATAACTCACCATCTGTGCAGACGCACGCACCGATCCCAAGAGTGGGTACTTTGAACCGCTCGACCAGCCAGCCAACATAATGCCGTAAACGGCAATTGCCGAGATAGCGAGTGCGAACAACACACCGACCGGTGGGTCTGCAAGTTGCACGCGTGTTGCATGACCAAACCAGGTCACCATGCCGTTGTTGCCATCGCGAAAGTCGCCGCCGAGAGGAATAATCGCAAACGACAAGAACGCTGGGACGAACGACAAGAACGGAGCAAGTTTGAATACGAAGCGATCTGAACGATCCGGAATGAGATCTTCTTTAAAGAACAACTTGATGCCGTCGGCGAGTGTTTGCAGCAATCCGAACGGGCCTGCCTTGTTTGGACCAACACGGTTTTGCATTCCCGAAATCACTTTGCGTTCAAACCACACCATCAGCATGGTTGCCACAAGGCCCGTCACGAACACAGCAAGCACTTTGAGGAGCACGATGACAAGCGGTGTCCACAACAATTCGCCGTTGAGCAACGGATCTATCGCAAACATATTGTTCATGACATCTTCTCGATCTTGAGATCAATGACGTCTTTGGTGACATCCAATAATTCGCGTGCATCCGAGCCACTCAAATTGATCGGTAACCATGCGGTGCCGCGCAACACGTCGACAGACTCTTGCAACGGCAACACCAAAGTGGCTCGCTGCGAAGTGACACGCACCGACTCGCCTACTTGCGCACCAATGCGCGGCACGTCGAGCGGATTGACAATGACTGCTGCCGAGATGCCAAGAGTTGCCAATGATGGGCTCTTAGCAGTGCCAATTGCATTGTCGTACAACTTGCGCGACACAACTGCGCGATAGTCATAGGAATTGCGCTCATTGCTTGCTCCATCGGCGCGTATGAGTGTTATTGGAGTTGGATGCGCAACGATCACTCCGTCGTGCTCCACTGCGTGGGCATCGATAGCGGGTGCAAACTCAGTTACTCCCGAAATCATGGCGGAATGTACTTCGTTAAATGAAGCAAAACCCAAATCGTGTGATGTTGCTGTGCCCAACTCGACTGCAATCATCCAGTCTGGACGCGAAGTGCCAACTGGCGTGATCGACTGCGCAACGTTGCTGATGCGGCCTTCCACGTTTGTTGTAGTGCCCTCTTTTTCGCCGTAAGCAGCTGCCGGCAACACAATGTCAGCAAGTGCTGACGACTGTGTAACAAAGGTGTCGATTGCGATGATGTTGCGCGCGCCAGCAATACCACGGCGAGCCAAGTCGGCATCAGGTACATCGGAAATCGGGTCGGCGCCGAGCAAAACTAGACATTCGATCTTGCCTGCTGCGGCTGCTTCAAGAATTTCGACTGTTGACTTGCCACCATTGCGCGGCGTGAGTCCTGCAGTGATTGCACCACGAACGTTGCCGCGACGCAATGCTGGAAGCACTGTGGCGTGCGGTGCGATATGCAGCACTTCGGCAAGCGCATGCACTACAGACTCTTCCGATTCAGCCAAGTTCATGCGACCCACGATGACAACCACTGATCCACTTGCAATCTGTGCCGTAAATGCTGCATCAGTAGCAAGCTCACGCAGTGCAGATGCCGTCTTGCCCGGTTCAACATGAACTTTCTTCCATGCCTTGCCCGCCAAACCTGTTGCGCGTGGCGACACTTCAACAACACGACCTGTGCGCTTCTCTGCTGCATGTCGCACACGAAGGTACAACACTGGCAACTCTTCTTTGAGGTCTGGAGCGAGCAAGATAATGGTCTTGGCCGTGTCGATGTCGGCAATTGTTGCTTGAGGCAACGAGAACACTTGTGGTGGAAGTCCGTCTGCGAGTTGTGAGTCGCGTGAGTCGACACCGAGTGCATTGGCAAGTTGTGCCCATGCAAATGCATCTTCATTGGTGCCACGTGCTCCACCGATAATGGCAACAGACTGCGGGCTAACGGTGAGTGCTGTGCGCAACATACGAGCAGCCGAATCGATAGCCACAGACCAACTCGATGCACTCAAGTTGCCACTTGCATCTTTGATTAACGGAGTCGTCAGGCGATCCTTTGAATTGATCGACTCAAAATTGAAGCGGCCCTTGTCGCACAACCATCCCCAGTTGACTGGCTGGCTGTCCACACCTTGATAGCGAACCAACTCGTCGCGGCTGCTTTGCACAACCGTGCGACAACCAACCGAACATGTTGTGCACGTGCTCTCCACATGTTCGATGTCCCAAGGGCGAGCCTTAAATCGGTAAGGCTTTGCAGTAAGCGCACCAACTGGGCAAATCTGCACAGTGTTGCCCGAGAAGTACGAGCTAAAAGGCTCGTCAGGAAACGTCATGACTTGCGTATTGTTTCCACGACTTGTAAACGAGATCAATGCATCGCCAGCGACTTCGTCGGCAAAGCGCGTGCAACGATCGCACAAAATGCAACGCTCACGATCGAGATACACATTTTCGCTGATAGCGATTGGCTTCTCGTAGTGGCGCTTCTCTTCAACAAATCGGCTCTCGCCAGGACCATGGCTAAATGCTTGGTCTTGTAGTGGACACTCGCCGCCTTTGTCGCACACCGGGCAATCGAGCGGATGATTTGCGAGCAAAAGTTCGAGCACACCCTCTTGGGCTTTCTTGACACCTTCGGTCTCGGTATTAACAACTTGGCCTTCTGCAACTGGCGTCATGCATGACACCACCATCATTGGTCCGCGCGGGCCAACAACTTCAACGAGACACTGGCGGCACATGCCCACCGGTTCCATGCGTGGGTGATAACAAAAACGTGGAATGAAATCGTCTGTGCGATCTGCAGCCGCAATGATCATTTCGCCTTTGCGTGCAGCAACCACTTTGCCGTTGATCGTGACGCTTACTGCGTTTGGATCCACGACTGGCTCTGGCGCTGTGGTGTTTGAATCGACAGTTGTCACGACTATGCCCCTACCGATGAAGGGGTTGAAACTGCAGTAACAGGAATCGAGATGCGCTTAACCAAACGAGCTTCAAATTCGCTGCGGAATAATGTGATTGCAGAGTGCAACGGCGCAAACGCAGATGGTCCAACAAAGCAAATTGTTGTCATCTTGTAAGGGAATGGCACAGCTGCCAATCCTAATTTTTCATTCGATGCGTGCGGGAAGTCTCCTGGGCAGATCATTGCACCGACTTCAAGAATTTGTTGCAAGTCGGCCTCTGTCCCAGTTCCGTCAACAATACGGGTGAGGATTCGCTCGAGCCACGTGCCACCTTCGCGGCATGGTGTGCATTTACCACACGATTCGTGTGCATAAAAATGCGTGAGCGTCAGCGCTGCAGCCGGAATGTCGGTGGTGGAGTCCATCACCATGATTGCGCCGGAACCAAGCATTGAACCCGCTGGTCCAACTTGGCTTGCTTCAAATGGCAAGTCGAGTTGATCAGCCGTAAACCAAGGTGCCGAACCGCCACCTGGCACAAATGCTTTGAGTTCGTTGTCGTTGCGAATGCCACCACAAAACTCTGCTCCGTACAACAAGTCTCTAAATGTTGTCGTGCCGTTGATGATTTCAAATACTCCAGGATTTTTGACGTGGCCCGATACTGCAACCATGCGTGTGCCAGGAGAAGTCTTCGTTCCAATAGCCGTGTATGCCTCGGAGCCATTGACCATCAGCCAAGGCAAGTTGGCAAGAGTTTCGACGTTGTTGACGATTGTTGGTTGGCCGTACAAACCATTTGCTGCAGGAAAAAATGGTGGCTTGAGTCGTGGCATGCCGCGGTTGCCTTCGAGGCTTTCGATCAACGCAGTCTCTTCGCCAACTACATAAGCACCTGCACCCCAGTGCAACACGATGTCGACTGAGAATTTGGAACCCAAAATATTTTTGCCGACATAACCAGCCGCATAAGCCTCGTTCAGTGCAGCCGCAACACGCTCTTGCGCAAGCGCCATCTCGCCGCGAATATACAAGAAGCATTGCGATAAACCGGCTGCGTAACACGCAATGAGGCAACCTTCAATAAGTTGGTGCGGATCACGTTCCATGAGCAAACGATCTTTGTATGTACCTGGCTCGCTCTCGTCGCCGTTGACAACCAAATATTTTGGAAACACTTGTTGCGGGGTAAGACCCCACTTTGTTCCGGCAGGAAAACCTGCGCCGCCGCGACCAAGCACGGTCGCACTCTTCACTTCTTCGTGCACGTCGGTTGCCGCACGACCAAGAGCCTTGCGCAAACCGGCATAACCACCCGTGGCCAAAAAGCGTTCAATCGTGTACGAATCGGCATGCTCAAAGCGTGATGTCACGATCTTTGGTCTGTCGCCTGCAACAAAACCTGCAGCGTGTGGATACTTGATAGCGGTTGTCATAATGCTGCCTTACCGTCCATCCATGCAGGATTCTCGGTCGCGAGTTCTGGTGCCACTGCCCCAACGCCGCGATCGGCTGGAATGCGTTGGCGAATTCGTGCGACAACTCCGTGAGCAGGAATCTCATCGGCCAACTTGCCGCCCTTGAGATCGTCGATCAATGTGTCGAAGTCGCTATTAGTGACCTTGTAACGAAAACGGTAATTGACTTGCAGTGTTGGAGCCTCGGTGCATGCTGCCTGACACTCTGCATGAGCAAGCGTGAACATGCCATCTGTAGTTGTGCCACCAGCTTTGACACCCAACTTCTGTTCAGCGTGATGCATCAAGTCGCCAGCCCCCATGAGCGCGCACGACATGGTGCCACAAATGTTGACAAGGTATTTGCCAACTGGCTCGAAGCGAAACATCTCGTAAAACGTTGCAGTTCCATACACCTCGGCCGAGGTAACGCCAACAAGCTCACCCAAGTGCACCATTGCTTCGTTCGTGACATATCCGTTTTGCTCTTGTGCAAGATGCAACAACGGAATAAGCGCCGACTTTGGTCGTGGATAGCGAGCAATGATCTCGAGCGCAGTTTTGATGTTTGCTTCGTTAAGACGGCTCATCTGTCGACCTCGCCCAGCACTGGGTCAACCGAAGAAATCACAGCAACGGCATCGGCAACGAGCCCACCACGCATCATGTGTGGCAGCGCTTGCACATTGACGAAACTCGGAGCGCGCACGTGCATGCGGTACGGAGTTGCCGAACCGTCGCTTGCGATGTAACAGCCGATCTCGCCACGTGGGCTTTCGATCGCAACATACACTTCGCCTTCCGGAACTTTGAAGCCCTCGGTGAAGATCTTGAAGTGGTGAATCAACGCTTCCATCGATTCGTCGATGCGTGCGCGTGGCGGTGGAGTTACTTTTTTGTTCTGGATGCGGTAGTCGCCACCAGGCATCTTGTCGAGAATTTGGCGAACGATGCGCATTGACTCGCGAATTTCGGCCAAGCGAATTGCGTAGCGATCAAACGCATCGCCATAACTACCGACAATTACATCAAAATCAACATCTTTGTAGTTGAGGTACGGCATGTCGCGACGCAAGTCCCACGCCAGGCCGGTCGAACGCAAGATTGGTCCAGTGGCACCAAGCGCAATCGCTTCATCACGAGTGATCACTCCAACGCCCTGCAAGCGCTCGCGCCAAATTGGCTGACCGGTCATCAACGTGTCGTACTCGTCCAATCGCGGTCCGAGCATTTCAAGAATCTCGAGCACATCATCGCGCCAACCCGCAGGTAAGTCGGCGGCAACTCCACCAGGGCGAATGAAGTTGTGGTTCATGCGCAAACCTGTGACTTTTTGGAAGAAGCGCAACACTTCTTCGCGCTCGCGCCAACCGTACAACATCATTGATACGGCACCAATGTCCATGCCGTTGGAAGCCATAAACAACAAGTGGCTGCTCATGCGATTCATTTCCGACAACAACATGCGCATCCACACAGCGCGCTCCGGAATATCGCCATCGATGCCGAGCAACTTTTCGGTTGCCATTGAAAAAACGAGTTCGTTATTTAAAGGCGATGCATAGTCCATGCGAGTGACGTTGGTGCCACCCTGCATAAATGTGAGCGACTCGCCAGTCTTTTCCATGCCTGTGTGCAGGTAGCCAATGATCGGCTTGCAACGCAGCACTGTTTCGCCCTTGAGTTCGAGCATCAGACGCAACACACCGTGTGTAGATGGGTGCTGTGGACCCATGTTGATGATCATCGTCTGATCTTCGCCCGGGTCAGCCTCAACTTCAGCGAGTAATGCAACGTTGGCTTCGCTCATCCGCAACACTGCGCCAACCTCGCGCATTACTTCTTTGGCCGTGAGTTCGCTGCGTGAACGCAACTCTTGATTGCCTTCAAACGTTCCTGCAGAAACGACGGTGCTCAAGAGGTCGCTCATGATGCGCTGCCCTTAAATTGCACTGGAATGCGGCCCTGCGAATAATCCTTACGCAGCGGGTGACCATCCCAGTCTTCTGGCATCAAGATGCGCGTCAAATCTGGGTGACCATTAAACGTGATGCCAAACATGTCAAACACTTCGCGCTCCATGGCTTCGGTGCCTGGGTACAAATCGAATGC
>JBIKID010000028.1:0-18975 GCA_044361815.1 Ilumatobacteraceae bacterium
CCATGCGGTTTTCGGTGAAGCGCAAAAACGGATCGAGCAATGGCTCGAAGTGTGCCTTGCCAATCAATGCGGTTGCATAACCGGTTGCTCGCAAGTCTGCTGCAATACTCGGCGCATCTTCTGGCAGAGGCACACCGTTCATCCACACACCGTGTGTTGCAACATGTTGACCAGTGAGCATTGTGCTGCGCGATGGCATGCACACCACATTTTGTGGATGCGCGCGATCAAACGTGATCCCGTGCTTACTCAAAGCATCAATTGTCGGCGTGCGAGCAATCATTCCGCCATTGCAACCGAGTGCGTCATAGCGCTGTTGGTCAGTGGTGATGAAAAGAATCTTGCGGCCCATTTATTTCCGATCAAACATTTCTTTGACTTTGGCAATGCCAACGCCCGCAGCACCGCCGATTGGCAGCGCCAACACTTCTGGCTCCATATCGGTCGAATACATCAGTAGACATCGGTTGGGGCCATCTGGAATTACATCAACTGTGCCGAGATGAAACGTGATCAGTGGGTTGTTGACAATCTTGTATTGAAAGCGACGCAAGTCGTGGTCGAGAGTGACGATGTCTTCTTCAAATGTGATGCCGGCTGCAAGCTCGATCCAACGTTTGTTTCCTTCAACACGACACGAAGTAATTGGAAACCATTCATGCAGTCGTTCTGGTGCACCGACAAAAGCCCACACCGTGTCGGCGTCGCATTCGATAAAACTAAAGCGACGGACGGTTCCCATGGTCCAAATCTAATCTTTTCGCACTCGTACTGCACAAAGCCAGTCAGTTATTGGTTGGGTATCTGCCAATCGATGGGGTCTGAGCCGTTGGCTTGAAGAGCTTGATTGATTTGAGAAAAGGGTTTGGATCCAAAAAATCCATTGTGCGCGGACAACGGGCTTGGATGAGCTGACTCGATGATTGTGTGTTGTGGCTGCGTGATCAACGTTTTTTTGTTGCGTGCAAATGCGCCCCACAACACAAACACAATGGGCGACGTCAGTGATCCGAGTGTGCGTACGACGGCATCAGTAAAAGCTTCCCAACCATGACCTTGGTGCGTGCCAGCACCATCGTCTCGCACGGTGAGTGTTGCGTTGAGCAACAACACGCCTTGCCGCGCCCATGTGGTCAAATCGCCACTTGTCGAAGGCTCAATGCCGCAGTCAGATTGCAGCTCTTTGAAGATGTTGCGCAGCGACGGGGGGATCTTGACGTCGTTGGCTACCGAGAAACACAAACCATTTGCTTGTCCTTGCGAGTGATATGGGTCTTGTCCAAGTATCACTACTCGCACATCAAGCGGCGCAGTGAGTGCGAACGCGCGAAATGTTGCGCCTAAAGGCGGGTAGACGTTTGCAACTTGTCGTTCGGTAGCAACAAAATCTTGCAAACTCGACCAGTACGGTTTGGATGTTTCGTGGGCAAGCAAGTCTTGCCACATTGGCGGTAATTGTTCTGACATAGTGCGCTGACTTTTGGTCATCCACCAAATATTCGGTAAGCGCGTTCGGCTGGTCCGAGTCCAAAGCGTTTGTTCCACTCATTTGAAAGCAGTAGTGCAATGACGTAAAACGACAGCGACAACACAAGTGCGGTGTCGAGCCCGGTAGCACCCACCCAATGCAACTGGTGGACGAGCAGATTAAAAAATATGACATGCAGTAGATACACCGAAAGCGTCATGCGTCCGACTCGCGCAAACAACTGTGTGAGGGCAAGATGTGGCACGCGCTCAACTACAAGCGAAACAAAACAGAGTGCGACAACGGCAGTTGCAAGGGTGCCGAGTGAAAACAACATGCCACGATCGAGTGGCTGGGTGGATACCAGCTTTGCGAGAAGAAAGTCGTGATCGGAACCGGGGTAATGCGGTGTAAACACAAAATTGGCCGCATGCGTGGCAACGGTGAGCAGGATTGCCGCGAACATGAGTCGTAGGCGAAGCTCTTTCAATTGATGGATGTAACGCCCGAGCACGATGCCTGCAATAAAAAATGCGATCCACGGAAACACCGGGTGGGTGTAGTCAACAAATGTGCGAATGAGCAGATTGCGTGGCGTATCAGGCGAGGGCGAGAGCCAACGAGTGTTGTTACCATCAAGCAACTGGCTTGCGCGCCACCATGAAAGGCAGGCTGCGGCCACAATGCTTGCAACGCAAAGGTAAATGAGATGTCGAGATGACCACGCAAATACAAATGCGGCGATGATGAAATACGCACCGTAATAGAAGAGGATCGTGCCGGGCCAGATCCACTGCACGAAGTAACCCAATATGTACAGCAATGCTCCGCGACGCAGCAGAATGATGCGAGCGCGTTGAATATCGGCATGGCTCTTTGACGCTCGTGCGCGCTGAGTAAACAAACTCACACCGATTCCGGCAATCAATACAAACGTTGCCGCAAATCGTGTCGTCAGGGGTCCGGTAAGCGGATTGAACATGCGTTCCCACACTGACGGTTGGGTGGAGTACATCGACTCGGCGCCATTGAGATAAGCGTGAAAGTTCATGACAACAACGCCAAACAATGCAATGGCTCGGGCAACATCGAGACTCTCGATCCGAGATGACGAATTCACGGAGTGATTTATTTCCAAGAAATGGTGTCGACGAATACTCGTGTGAGTGGTTGCTGCACATCAACAGTGTCGTTAACTGTTGGGCAAGTTTGGCCATCTTGCAGAAACAAAATCGTTGAGTGCATATGTGGTGGCTCAAGCATTGCAAGGCGTTGTTTTGCAAAGTGAAATGGGCTGAGATCGCCGGCATTTGCAGTAACACCGTGACTTGATCCACAACCAACTACAACAAGTGACCCACTGCCAGTAATTGGAGTGTTGCGATAGCCAGCCGTTCCACCATTGACGTGGTTGACATCCAAAACATCGGCGTCAAGAGCGAGCATTGACTTGTCACCGAGCCACAAAGAAGTGCCAGAGCGGGCGATGATGTTGCGTTGTTGATGTGCAGCGCGCAATGCCTTGAGCGAGTCGGCATCGACATGACTGACATACATCGGCAAGTTGTTTGGCACGACACTCAGCCATTGTGCAATTTCTTGTGCATGATCAGTCGCTGCACCATCGAGTGGTGGGTGCACCGACCAGCCGTGCTGCTCAAAACCAGCAGCATTGACAGCATCAACGACCGATGCAACTTCGCCACTTGCAGCACCAAAACGTTGCACGCTGGACCGAAGTTTGATGATTACGCGGCCACTCCATCCATGCGACACAAGTGTGTTGACATGGTGTACTGATCCAACAACAAGCACCGCATTGCTCGGTAGCGAAGTGGGCAACTCGTTACCAACTGGCGTGAGCACAATTGGCGTGTGCGATAGAGGAATGTCGTGAGCCTCGAAGACCGTGCCGACTGCAATTTCGGTGGCAAATTGCGTTGCTTGTTCAATCAAGATTGGACGGCCAAACCCATAGCCGTTGCCTTTCACGACCGGCACAAGAAGTTCGCTATTTCCCAGTAAGGCGGCCTGGGTGTGCACGTGGCCAAGCCAAGCTTGGCGGTTGACTGTCAGGCGCAAAGTCATACGACTGCACGGTATCTGACGGGTTTAGATGAGCCATTTAAACCCGACTTGTTAAGTCAACAATTGCCCTTTAGGCTTACTGCATGGCTAAATTGTTCAGTTTCCCCAACCCCGTCAACGAAACTTCAGCACGCATAGTTGCTGGTGGAGCAGTCGTAATGGGCGCACTGTTTGCGGCAACTGGCAGCGGCTGGGTCTTGGCGGCGCTGACCTATGGGTTTATCGCACGAGTGCTTACTGGCCCAACATTGAGCCCGCTCGGCCGTCTTTCGACACAAGTGCTCACGCCGTTACTCAAACCTCTGATGAACAGCGAACATCGCATGGTGCCTGGTCCACCAAAAAGATTTGCACAAGGTATTGGAGCAACATTCGGCATTGTTGCAAGCGTGCTGTTTGTGAGTGGAGCAGTAACCGAAGCACGATTTGTTATTGCAGCGCTCGTAGGTGCTGCATTTCTTGAATCAGCATTCGCAGTGTGCCTCGGCTGCATCATGTTTGGATGGCTTATGAAGGCCGGCGTAATTCCTGAAGAAGTTTGCGAAGAATGCAATAACTTCAGTTCGCGTTCTTTGGCCACGACGTCAAGTCAGGCTTAAGCGCATCAAAGTTTTGTTCTTTGACAGCGCCTTTCCACACACCAACTCCGTACGCGGCATCATCAAGCACGCGTAATGCAGTAAACCGAATTGGGTCCAGTTTTGGTCTGCCTTTCCACCATTCGTACATTGATGGAACTACTGCTGCGGTAATCAACACCCAGCGCATTCGTTTTGAAAACAGTGCGAGCACAACCGCAATTGGCCACCACACTCGAGTGATGGCTGAAGCAATCGTGCGACCAGCATGCAGGTTGCCAAGGCCAGCCAAACGCGCAGACTCTTCGAGGGCGTTAGGTACATCGCGCAATTTGCGAGCAAGTGCAGCGATTGTCCCTACTCCAACAAGTGCGCCAAAGATTGGGTAACCAAGCGCGATAAGTCCCCACATCCCAGCCGAATATCCGCTTACTCGAACAGGCGCAAGTGCGCCCTTGTGTCTTTGCGCTAATGCGGCGGCTGACGTGCCGTAGCTAATTCGCTGCGCAACAAAATCGTTGATCGTTGATCGTGGCAAGTGAGTGCACACTGCGGTTGGTTGGTAACGACAGCGCCAACCTGCAGCGTCAAGACGCCATAGCGCATCCACGTCTTCGCCTACTTGCAAACCTTCATCGAAGCCATTGATCTGACGCATTGCTTCTGTGCGACACAACCACATCGCCGATGGTGTGTAACTGATACGTGTGCCCTTGCGAATGCGCCCTTCAAGTGGACCAAGATCGAGCGGTGATCGCACCACTTCATAAGCAGCGAGCGATCCTTCGGCGGTTGCACTAACAATGCGCGGTGCAACAAGACCTACGCGCTCATCGGAAAAAAACGACAAAAGCTCAATCAATGCGTCATTTTTGAGCGTCACATCCACATCAATAAATGCAACAAATGGTGTAGTCACAAACTGCAATCCGTGGTTGCGGGCAGCACCTGGTCCCTTGTTTTGGTCAAGTGAAACAACTCGTGCACCTGCAATATCGGAAATTGCGTGAGGTGATGCGTCGTTCACAACGATGATGGTGGCTGCAGTTGTAGAGAGGTTGGTCAGTGTGTCAACAAGGGTGTTGAGCAAACGCGCATCTTTGGCATTGCGCACATGGGCAGGAATCACGATGCTGACATCGGCAAGTGTGAAAGGTTGCTCGCTGCCAACGATGTGTGTTGGATGAATCGCACCGGCATCAAGAAGGCGGTTAGTGAGTGTTTCGTGACCAGCGGGAAGCGGCAATCCAATCTCGAGCAACTCTGCAACACGACGACCCTCTTCGCTCAAAGAAAACATCTTGAGAGGAGAACCTGCGAACACCATGAGACCACGGACTGGACGGCGCCAAGATGGATCAACAATGAAGTGTGGCTGATTGATGAGGTCGGTCATGATTATGTGCAGTGGGTCGTGTTTGTTAGTTCATGTGTTCATGAATAAAGGTAACGAGGTCGTGAGTCAATTGCGCGAGCAAATTGTTGCCGTGTTCAGACGTCGCGGCAGTGGGGTCACCTAACACGCCGTTGGCAGAAACCGAACGCACTCCGCCGCTGCGCAACTGCGCAGAAATCTCGCTCATGGGTTTGGTTGATCCAGCCTCGGCCTTTGCCATATTTACTTGCTCCGGGTTGATTACAAGCATCATCGAAGTCTCACTTGCACCAGCATGTGCGTCGCCCTGCTCGATTCGCGGCCACCACGAAGCAACTTTGCGTTGCTCGCTGGTCAGCGTGCGAACTGCGGAAGCCACGGCATCCGCATTGCCACCATGACCATTTACAAATACCACGCCATCGCACCAATCAGCGGATCGAACGATCTCAATCAAGATTTGTGAGAATGCACTGGTTCCGATAGACAACGTGCCGGGAAAGCCAGCGTGTTCTCCGCTCGCCGAAATAGTGAGACTCGGAGCAATTAGAACGCGATCATCTTGCTTCGTTGCTTGTGCGCACAAGTACTGCGCGATTTGCGTGTCGGTGTCTAGCGGCAAGTGTGGTCCATGCTGTTCGCATGATCCGAGTGGCAACAACAAAATGGTCGATTGACGATTCGCGATCTGCGACCAAGTGTTGGTTGCGATGTTGTTGGCCACGCCAAAGACTAAGCGCGAAGTCGTTTGCGCACAAAGCGCACTGCTTCAATCAGCACAGTTGCGCTTAATGCGCCACCAAATGCAACCAGAAATGCTTTGGTGTGATCATCCTGGAAAGTTTTGCCACCGATAAAGCCAAGAAGCGATGCATAGAGCGCCCAAATAGATGCAGCAGCAACTATCCACCCAACGAACCAGCGATGGTCGCGACGTGTGATGCCACAAGTGAGAGTTAAAAGGGTGCGACCACCTGGTATGAATCGTGCTGTGATGAGTAGCAATCCGCCGCGTTCTTCAATTTGATGAATTACTTTCTCTAATCGCTGTTGGCTTTTCTCATTGCGTGTATATCGCTTGAGAATTCGTTCGCTTGCTTGGCGGCCAATCAGGTACGACATGTTGTCACCAATAAACGCTCCTGCAGCGGCCGCCAACACCACGATCGCTATCGATAACTCTCCAGAACCTGCACTGACGCCACCAACTATGACGAGTGTTTCGCTTGGCACGATCGGTATCACCGAGTCGGCAACTGCGATTGTAAAGATAATGAGGTAAAACCAAGGTGATGAAGAAAAGTGCTCAAGCCAAGCAAAAAAGTCGTTGAGCAAGTTCATTGCATTTCAGCCAAAAACGTTAGGCGTTTTCCTGGTGCGACTTAAGGCGACGAAGGTTTGGAAGGTGACGAATAATGATCAGACCAACTAGTCCCAATGCTGCAGCCAACTCCCACATATTGTCATTGCGCCAAATGGCAACATAAACCGGAACAGCAATGGTGATGATCAATGAAGCAACAGACGACTTACCCGTTGTCTTACGCAGTACAAACCACGATGAGCACAAGATCAAACTCATGACGGGGTACAGCACATACATCACGCCGCCACCAGTGGCGACACCCTTGCCGCCGACAAACTTGCGTGTAACAGGAAATGTGTGCCCAATGACTGCGGCATAACCGCAGGCATATGCAAGGTACGAGACACGAAGCGCATCTGGTTGCGTGTTCATCACAATCCACGCAAGTCCCACAGAAGCAGAGCCCTTGAGCACATCGGCGACAAAAACTACGAGACCGTATTTCCAACCGAGCAGGCGCACAACATTGGATGTGCCCGGATTGCCAGAACCGGCTGCAGTTACATCGACACCGCCGCGCTTGGCAACGATGAGTGCACTTGGAAACGTGCCAAGGAAATACGAAACAATGACCGCGCCAATAATCAGTAGTGGATTGACGTCGTTCATACCCGTTCCATTCGTTGCGCTGATTCTTTGGATGAAGCCAGCCGTGGAGTATTGATCTTTACAGATCTTGAGTGATCCATCGACGGCTTGGGTATGAGGCTGACAGTTGCCGACTTGACGAGTTCTTCACCGTGGCCTGTGACGCACTCTGGGTCTGGTCCATCAAGTGGTATACCGGTAAAAAACTTGGCGGCCATGCAACCACCTTGGCAGGCGTCGTAACTGCCACAAGCCGAACATGCGCCTTCTGATTCTGGCTCGCGTAGTGACAGGAAGAGATCGCTTTCTTTCCACACCTTGGTGAAGCCGCCTTCGCTTAACAGCGAACCAGCTTTGAACTGATCATGAATAACAAATGGGCATGCGTACACATCGCCAATTGGGTCGATCAAGCACACCACACGACCAGCACCACACAAGTTGAGACCGGGGAGCGATTCACCAAATGCGTTTAAGTGGAAAAACGAATCGCCCGTGAGCACGTTCTCGCCATGCTTCATCAACCAGTCGTAAATCTGACGCTGCTGTTGTTGCGTTGGATGCAACTCGTCCCACGTGTCAGCGCCTCGGCCGGACGGACGTAGGCGAGTGATGCGCAATTGCGCGCCGTACGAATCGGCGAGCGCCTTGAATGCATCAAGCTGATCGACGTTGTGTCGTGTTACAACAACAGAAATTTTGAATTGTCCAAAGTTGGCATCGCGCAAATAGTTCATTGCTGCCATTGCTGTTGCGTACGAACCCTTGCCGCGCACCGCATCGTTTGTGGCTACATCGACGCCGTCGAGACTGATTTGGATGTCGAGATAGTTCATCGCAGCGAGACGCCGTGCATTTTCTGCTGTGATGTATGTGCCGTTCGTTGAAAACTTGACGCCAATATCGTTGGCTTCTGCATGTTGGAGAATCTCAAAAAAATCTTTGCGAATCATTGGCTCGCCACCACCGATGTTGATGTAGAACACTTGCAAGTCACGCAATTCATCGAGCACGGCTTTTGCCTGATCGGTTGAAAGTTCGCGTGGGTCTCTGGTGCCACTACTTGACAGACAATGTACGCACTGCAAGTTGCAGGCGTAGGTGATTTCCCATGTCAAGCAAATTGGTGCGTCAAGACCAGCCTTGAGTTGTGTTGAAAGCGCTTTACCTGACACGAATGATGTCCGATGCTGCAAGCGAGTCAATGGCCTCTACGAAACTTGGCCAACGTGATGGTTGTATGTCATGCGCACCAAGCGCGTCTTGCAGCGTTGCATAGTCGGCAACGTCGCGCACCACAGCAACAACATCTGGATGTTTTAAGAAAACAAGTTTGCGATTGCCGTAGTGATAGGCGAGTGCGCCAAAAGATTCAGGGCGTAGTGCTACTTGCGGGTTGAGTTCGCATGCTGTTTCCAGCGTGATTGACATGATGTGAAGGACGAACTAGCAGTGCTTAGTAGACGCCGCACATGCCGTCAATCGAAATTTCTTCGACAAGCAGCTCGGTGACATCTTGGTGGACAGTCTGTTTGACCGAATCCGTATCTTGCGCGATTTCGCTTATTTGGGCTGTAGTTGTGGGTTCCATTACCTGCCAACAATACTCAAATGGCCCCTCTCGGGCTAGCGTCAGCGTAGGAAGTCCGGCTAAAAGTTCTGTATCAAAGGGGGAAATCGTGAAGACAAAAGCAGCGGTGTTGTGGGAAGTAAATGCTCCGTGGAGCGTCGAGGAAATCGAGCTTGATGCACCGGGCCCAAATGAAGTGTTGGTCAAGATGGCTGCTTCTGGTCTCTGCCACTCAGATGAACACGTGGTCACAGGCGATCTCCCGTTTGAGCTGCCAATGGTTGGTGGCCACGAAGGCGCTGGCGTTGTGCAACAAGTTGGCTCAAACGTAAGTTGGCTTGCACCAGGCGATCACGTTGTGTTCGGCTTTATTCCATCATGTGGTCGTTGTGTCAGTTGTTCAACTGGTCACCAAAACTTGTGTGACCTTGGTGCTTACTTGGGTTCAGGCAAGCAGATCAGCGATCAGACTTCGCGACATCATGCTGGCGGCAAAGACTTAGGCGTGATGTGCTTGCTCGGAACTTTTGCGCAACACACCGTTGTGCACGAAGCAAGCTGCATCAAGATTGAAAAAGATGTTCCACTCGATCGCGCATGCTTGCTCGGTTGTGGTGTCGTAACTGGTTGGGGCTCAAGCGTCTATGCAGCCGAAGTAAAGCCTGGCGACACAGTTGTTGTTGTGGGCGTTGGCGGCATTGGTGCAAATGCGATCCAAGGTGCACGCATTGCTGGTGCAAAACGAATCATCGCTATTGATCCAATCGAATTCAAGCGCGAGAAGGCAATGGAGTTTGGTGCAACACACACAGCCAACTCAATGTCTGAAGCAGTCCCTCTGTTGCAAGAACTCACACGCGGTGCAATGGCCAACAAAGTTGTCATGACAATGGGCATTGGTAGCGGTGCAGTGATTCACGAAGCAATGGCGCTTACCGCAAAGGGCGGTCGTGTTGTTGTTACCAACATTCACCCCGCTATGGAGTTTGGTGCATCAATCAGTTTGCTCGACATGACATTGATGGAGAAGCAACTTGTTGGTTCTCTCTTCGGTTCGGGCAACCCTCGCTCCGATATTCCAAAGTTGCTCGACCTCTATCGCGAAGGCCAACTGGATCTCGATGGTCTCGTCACTCGCACCTACTCATTGAGCGACATCAACGAGGGTTACCGAGCGATGCGTGACGGAGAAAACATCCGTGGCGTCATCAAATATGACTGATCAGCAAACTGCTAGTCAGATCATCAGCGCAGTCGGTGGCAATGTTGTCGGGCGCCAACGTGAAATTGAGTTGGTAGTCGCGGCGCTTGTTGCTGGTCGACACATGTTGCTTGAAGGGCCTCCGGGAACGGGCAAGAGCACGTTGTTGCGCGCAGTTGCGCAAAGCCTCTCGGTTGGATTTTCCTTTGTTGAGGGCAACGCCGAACTCACACCTGCACGATTGATTGGTCATTTTGATCCAGCTCGCGTGTTGAGCGATGGCTACACGCCCGACGTTTTCGTTGATGGTCCGCTTGTGACGGCCTTGCGTGAAGGCTCGTTGTTGTATGTAGAAGAGATCAATCGCATTCCAGAAGAAACTCTGAACGTACTGATTACGGTGATGAGCGAAGGCGAGATCACCGTTCCTCGACTGGGCAAAGTAGTTGGTGCAGACGGTTTTCGGCTCGTCGCGGCGATGAACCCATTTGATGCAGTCGGAACGGCTCGTATTTCAAGTGCTGTTTACGACCGCGTGTGTCGTGTTGCAATGACATATCAGTCCTCGCAAGACGAATGTGCAATTGTCGATCGCAATCTCAAGGCAAATAGCCAAAAAAATAAAGCTGGTGTGCAGCCAGATGCTGCTTGGGTCGCCAAAGTTGTCGATGTTGTTCGTCGTACCCGCAATCATCCCGATTTGCGAGTTGGGTCGTCGGTACGTGGTGCGATTGATACCGCATTGGTGGCATCGAGCTTGGCTGAAGTGCGATCATCAAAAAATATTTCTGCATCAATTGGAATTGATAGTGCTCTTGTTGCAATCAGCGGGCGAATTCGTATTCGAGAAGGAAGCGTGCGCAGCGCAGAAGATGTCGTAACCGAAATATGGAACGATGTTTTTGGCACAAAAGCCGGAGATGAGCCAGCGGGAAAAGCTGGCGCCCCGACCGGGGCCACGACCTCGAACTAGCAAATCCAGCAGTTAAAGAGGGCGCACTCGCCGAGCAAGCGGAGAGTCAAGCAAATAAAAAAAGTGTTTCGCGCAGTGACCTTTCTCGGCACGATCGATTTGAACAAATCTCTCCTGAAGTCGGAGAACTCGATGAGGCTGCTGTTGACGAAGCACTCAACGATGCGCCAGATGAAATGCTTGGCATGCTTGCAGACCTGACTGCGGCAACCGATCCGAAGTTGCGTGAACTTGCACGTCGACTTGCAGGGCGAGTGATGATCGAAATTGCGCGCACAGGCAAGCCGCGTCCCCGCGGCATAGGCAAGATGACCCTTGTCAACTATCAGCCAGATGCAGGCGACATCGATATCGATTCGAGCCTCGATGGACTAAACGAGATTCGCGTGCATGGTGCAGTCGATGTAGATGCTCTCAAAGTGCGGGGCTGGACGAAACCTGGGACAGCATTCAGTTTGGTAGTTGACCGCAGTGGCTCAATGGGCGGCAAGCCACTAGCCAATTCGGCAATGGCCGCTGCTGCTGTGGCCAGTCGAGAACCAAGTGACTACAGCGTGCTGGTGTTTGGTAATGACGTTGTGGTTGCGAAGTCACAAGATGTTTCGCGTTCAAGCGAACAAGTTGTGAACACTGTTCTTTCTTTGCGTGGATACGGAACGACAAATCTCGCTCAAGCTTTGATGACTGCAAGTAGTCAACTTGCGCGCTCTCGGGCGGGAAGGCGCGTGACGATTTTGTTTTCTGATTGCCGCTCCACGGTCGAAGGTGATGCAGTGCTTGCTGGTAGTTCGCTTGAAGAGTTGGTGGTTATCGCACCTGTCGATGATGACGCAGAGGCACGAATATTTGCCCAACAAGTTGGTGCAAGGTTTACAACTGTGAGTGGACCGAGCGATGTGCCGGATGCGCTTCGGCGAGTGCTCGACTAGCGGCAGCTCGGATCGTTTGGCGGTGCAACACCGAGTGTTGCTTGTTCTGGTGCGACGACTGGAATTGTTGTCGGAGGTGCAGAACCTGCTTTGGTGCTTGTGTACTGAACAAAATTGACCGGAACTATTTGTTCACTAGTGATACCACCGAGGGCACCTTCGGTTGTTGCCATGTCACTTGTAGGGGGTGCATCGGCCGACGAGCCTGGTGTGGCAAAACTTGCTTTGCCCTGAAAGAGCGCAAGAATTTCACGCATGGTGTCGTTTTGAATGCGAGGTATGAGTACTGATTGGTCTCCGACCATCTCACCAGTTGCGGCAATTGTGTACGTAGGAATCTCACTGGTATTGAGATCGCGCATTGCTTGTGCGAGTTGCAACAAGGAAATTGGTGTGAGTTGATCATCGGTAATTACATTTTTGAGCGCAGCATTAAGAAGTTTGTTGGCAACATTCGGGCTACTCGATCCCTTATCAAGTGCACGTTGCATAGCGCGGCGAATGAAATCTTGCTGGCGACTAATACGCCCTAGGTCTCCAGTGCCGTCTTTGATCCACTTGCCTAATGCTGGGTCAAAGTACGAGTAACCAGAACGAGATCGCACATACGCGAGTGCGTGATCACCCGAAAGCTCAAAACAGGATGGGGCCGGCACATATAAACCGGTTTTGCTGTCGCGAGTCTCATACAAAAATGGAATACTTACGCCGCCTACTGCATTAACGATTTCCTTAAATGCACAAAAGTCGATGTTGACGTAGTGGTCGATATTGATTCCAAAGTTTTGGTAGATCGTGTCAACGAGCTTGTTGGGGTTTTTGCGATCAAATGCAGTGTTGATACGGTTGGTTCGAGTTGACCCCGCAATTTTGACCCACAAGTCGCGCGGGAAGGCCAAGAAAGCCGCATTATTGTCTTTCGGATTTACACGAATGATCATGATCGTGTCACCGCGCTCGCCGAAGCTTGTGCGGTCTCCGAATGCTCCCGCATACGGAGAGTCTGGGTCGACGCAACTGCCGTTGTCTGAGCCGGTGAGCAAAAAGTTTTTGGACGCAAGGTCACCTTCGGTCAGATTCCAACTATCAGAAGGAGTGATTTCGGCGTCGGTACTTGGTTGACCATTTGGATCACGATCGAGTGAAACAACCTGTCGTGCGTTTAGGCGGTTATTTGCCCACAGCATGCCAACTCCGGCGAGAAGCAATGAAAAGGCAACAGCGATGTTGAGAGTCAGTACAAAGTAATGCGAGCGTGGTCGTGAATAACGTTTTGCAACAGGTTTTTTCTGATTCATTTTGTGTCCGCGACCGGTGCCAGTCGAACGGTTGTTGCAATATGTGCAGCCGAGTCGCCTGCTGTATGAGCAACAAACTCAATGGCCGGCACAACACCAGCGTTTTGCAAGTCGCCAATGCATACTTTGAGCAATGCAATTTGTGCTTCTGTAGCGCTCACTGATGTGTACTCAACTTCGGCACGTTGTGAGAGTTTGGCTTCTGTCTTTGTGCGGCGAATCACACCGATTACGTTGCATGCACTATCGAGCATCATCTCGAAGGCATCAATATGTTTGGTATCACCGGTGATCTCGGCAACCGTTGGCCATTGTGCCAAGTGGATTGAATTCTGTTTCCACCAACTCCATACCTCTTCGGTGGCAAACGGAATGTGCGGTGCAAACAAGCGTTGCATGACGCTGAGCGCACGTTGCAGTGCAGCCCGAGCCGATGCCGAAATGTCGGTGGTGCCGTATGCACGCATCTTGACGAGTTCGAGGTAATCGTCACAGAACCACCAGAAAAATGATTCGGTGCGCTCGAGTGCGCGTGCGTAATCAAATGTTTCAAATGCGGTTGTCGCATCATTGATCACAACACTGAGTCGCTGCAGCATTGCAATGTCGAGTGGTTCGGTTGGTACGACATCTGCACTCACTTCACCAGCGCCCAACACAAACTTCGTTGCATTGAGCAACTTGGTTGCAAGTTTGCGACCAACCTTCATCTGGTCTTCGCTAAATGCCGTGTCTACACCTGGTCGGGCAGATGCAGCCCAGTAGCGCACGGCATCGCTGCCGTATTGTTCAAACAAATCGATTGGCGTTACAACGTTGCCCTTTGACTTTGACATTTTTTTGCGATCCGGATCCAAGATCCATCCCGACAGTGCAGCGTTGCGCCAGGGAGCAACATTGTGCTCGAAGTGAGATCGAACAGTTGTTGCAAATAACCATGTGCGAATGATGTCATGACCTTGCGGTCGCACATCCATTGGAAACACGTTGTTGAACATTGCAGGATCATCGAGCCAGCGGCCAGCAATTTGTGGCGTCAGTGAAGATGTGGCCCACGTGTCGAGCACATCGGCGTCACCAACAAACCCGCCCGGAACACCGCGCTGTGCTTCCGTGAATTCACTCGGCACGTCTGTGCTTGGGTCGATTGGCAAGCGCGAAGCTTCAGGAACAAGCGGGTTTGAATAGTCGGGTTCGCCTGCGGCATTGAGTCGGTACCACAGCGGAACCGGCACACCAAAGTAACGCTGGCGACTCACAAGCCAGTCACCGTTGAGGCCATCAACCCAGTTGCTGTAGCGATGTTGCATAAATTCTGGATGCCATGTCAACTGATCGCCACGCGCGAGTAACGCTGCGCGCAAATCGGCATCGCGACCACCGTTGCGGATGTACCACTGACGACTGGTCACAATCTCGAGTGGTCGGTCTCCCTTTTCGTAAAACTTGACTGGGTGAGTGATCGGTTTTGGTTCGCCGCGCAAGTCGCCGCTTGTGCGCAACATCTCGACAATTGCGGTCTGGGCTTGCTTCACTGATTTTCCGGCAAGTGCCGAGTAGTGCTCGAGACCAGAATCACTTGTCATGCCGTCTGGTGCTTGCGTCAAGATCCGACCATCGCGTCCAATGATCGGTCGTGTTGGCAAATTGAGTTCGCGCCACCACACAACGTCAGTGAGGTCACCGAACGTACAGACCATGGCAATGCCCGTACCTTTGTCAATCTGCGCAAGTTCGTGTGCAAGCACAGGTACTGCAACATCAAACAATGGTGTGCGCACCATGGTTCCAAAAAATGGTTTATATCGTTCGTCATCCGGGTGGGCAACGAGTGCGACGCATGCAGGAATGAGCTCTGGTCGTGTAGTTGCAATCACTATTTCGCCACCCGACTCATGTTTGAAAGAAATGTCATGGAATGCACCAGGACGCTCGCGATCTTCTAATTCGGCTTGGGCAACAGCAGTTCCAAAATCCACGTCCCACAACGTTGGCGCTTCTTGTGCATAAGCCTCGCCACGAGACAAGTTGCGCAAGAACGCATCTTGACTCGTGCGTCGCGCATGATCGCTGATGGTGGTGTACAACAATGACCAGTCGACTGATAATCCAAGTCGTCGGAAGAGGTCTTCAAAAACTTTTTCGTCTTGATGTGTAAGTTCTTCGCACAACGCAATGAAGTTCGGGCGAGATATTGCAACCGCACGGTGGTCTTTTGGCACGTCACCACGAAATGGCGGCACAAATTTTGGATCATGAGCAACGCTCGGGTCGCACGACACGCCGTAATAATTTTGTACGCGACGCTCGGTTGGCAGTCCGTTGTCGTCCCAACCCATTGGGTAAAAAACTGACTTGCCGCGCATGCGCCAAAACCTGGCGACAGCATCGGTATGTGTGTAGCTGAACACGTGGCCCATGTGCAGCGAACCGCTCACGGTGGGCGGAGGAGTGTCGACCGCAAAGACGTTGTCGCGTGTGGCCGTGCGATCAAATGTGTACGTGCCCAAGGCGTCCCACTGAGCAATCAACTTGCTTTCGACGTTGTCGAGGGAGGGCTTTTCTGGCACGGTCATCGCCCGACAAGCGTATTGGCTCAGGCCACTGCTTGGCCTACAACTGCGCCTCTAGGCTGTGTGCGTGCTGCATTTATATGACACCGTGACACGCGATGTGCGCGAACTCAAAATGCGCGAGCCAGGCAAGTTGGGCATCTATTTGTGCGGCCCAACGGTCTATGGACCGCCGCATCTGGGCCACGGACGAGCCACATTGGTCTACGACATTCTGCGTAGATATATGGAGTGGTCAGGTGTTCAAGTGCGTTTGGTGTCCAATATCACCGATATCGACGACAAGATCATTGACCGCGCAAATCGCGAAAATCGTCCGTGGAATGAAATCACACATAAGTGCGAAGCAGTGTGGTTCGAGGCAATGAATGCGTTGGGTGTGTTGCGACCAACCGATGTTCCGCATGCAACTGAATATGTAGAACAGATGGTTGAGATGATCGGCGAGTTGATGTCGAGCGATAGCGCATATGCAACTGATGATGGCGTGTATCTCGATATTTCATCGGTACCGGACTACGGATTGCTTGCTCATCAAAACTTAGACGACATGTTGTCTGGTGGTGGCGATCGCGAAGTGTTAGGTGCTGCACAAAAGCGTCACCCAGCCGACTTTGCACTCTGGAAGTTTTCAAAACCTAGCGAGCCAAGTTGGCCGTCGCCATGGGGTGAGGGTCGACCCGGATGGCACAGCGAATGTGTTGTGATGAGTTTGCAGTTGCTTGGCGAAGGCTTTGATTTGCATTGCGGTGGAGCCGACTTGCGCTTTCCTCACCATGAAAACGAACGAGCACAAGCAGTGGCTCTTGGTAAGACGTTTGCTCAGCACTGGATGCACAACGGATTTGTCGTCGACACCGAAGGTGAAAAAATGTCGAAGAGCCTCGGCAACGTCACCAATCTTGTTGACTTGGTGCAGCACTATGACCCACGCGCATATCGCATGTTGTTGTTGCAGACGCACTATCGCTCACCGGTCAAAGTAGGTCAAGACAACATTGACTCGTCGGTCAAGTCGCTTGCCAATCTGGATGGGTTTGCAGACCGCATGACCAAAGCTGCGTTGCCCGCAAATTCGCCCGATACCGAAGTGCTCGCCAAGTTTCGTGAGGTGATGGATAACGACATTGACACACCAAACGCAATGGCAATTATTTTTGACACCGTACGTCGAGCAAATATCGCAATTGAATCTGGTGACACCGAAGCATGTTCGGCACTGGCAACTGCAGTGCACGAAATGTGCAACGCACTTGGTCTTGTATTGCGCAGTGGCGACGATATTGATGGAGCGATTGTGGAGCGTGCACAACAACTCGACGCTGCTCGAGTGGCAAAAGATTTTGCAACTGCAGACGCGATACGTCTCGAACTGCAAGAAGCTGGCTACGTGGTCGAGACCACCAAGGCCGGCACTCGCGTGCGTCGAGCATGACCGAGACTCAAAAACCAATTCGCGAGCCGCTGCCACGCGGTTTTTGGATCATCTGGTCAACCGTCGCTCTCGACATGATCGGATTTGGCATGGTTGCACCAATTCTTGGTCGTTATGCCGATCGATTTGGGGCAAATGGTTTTCAGGTCGGCATGTTGTTCGCATCGTTTTCACTTGCTCAAATGATTTTTGCGCCGATACTTGGTCGATGGTCTGATCGAGTTGGTCGCAAACCAGTCATAGTTATATCGCTTCTTGGCACGGCAGTTGGCAGTTTTATCACTGGTGCGGCGGGTGCACTGTGGGTGTTGTTTGCAGGCAGACTCATCGACGGCGCATCGGGTGCAAGCGTCTCAGTTGCACAAAGTGCAGTGACCGACATTGGATCCAAAGAGCAACGGGCGCGGATGCTTGGATTACTCGGCATGGCGTTTGGTGTTGGTTTTGTATTTGGGCCGGCATTTGGTGGACTGGCAGCGCTTGGCGGTGCGCATGTTCCGTTTTATCTTGCAGGTTGCCTGGCATTGGTCAATGCCGTTGCAGCGATAATTCGTTTGCCAGAGACTCGTGATCTTGCACGTTCGAGAGAAACACGCAAAGCAGCAGTTCCATTTCGCAAACGCAAGTATGGCGCACTTGCTGCAGTCGGATTTTTTTCAATGTTTGCTTTCTCGGGATTTGAAGCAACATTTTCTTTATTCGGTGGCGCACGATTTAATCTCACTGAAGCATCCACGGCAGCAGTGTTTCTTGGTATCGGCGCACTGATGTCGGGTGTACAAGGTGTGTTGATTGCACCGCTCACGGCCAAGTATGGGTCGCTGAGACTTGTGCGTAGTGGGCAAGTGTTGGTTGCAGTTGGCTTACTGCTCCTTAGTGCAGCAGTGATCTGGCCGACGCTGATCATCGCATTGGTCATCATGGTGATCGGTGCAGGTGTGGCAAGCCCATCTTTGAGTGCGCTCGTTGCAGACTCGGCCGATGACGATCGTCGTGGTGAAGCGCTCGGAGTTCAGCAGTCGGCATCGGCGCTCGCACGAGTACTCGGACCGCCACTTGCTGGATTGGCATTTGATCACATTGGTATTGGTGCTCCGTTTAGCGTTGGTGCAGCGATTTATGTGATTGCAATTTTCGTAGCATTTTCACGACTCAAATGAACGATCAGCTAAAGATGGGCTACGAGCCCTCGCTCGATGGCATCCGCGCATTTAGCGTGATTGCAGTGATGTTGTATCACGCAGATATCGCTTGGCTACCTGGTGGATTTTTGGGAGTCGAGGTATTTTTTGTTGTCAGCGGATTTCTGATTACGTCTTTGCTGATTGAAGAACGCGAATCAACTCAACGCATCAACCTCAAGGATTTTTGGATTCGTCGTGCGCGACGTCTTCTGCCCGCATTTTTTGTGATGTTGTGTGCCACTGCTGTTTGTGTGGCGTTCTACGCCACCGACTCAGCGCCAGATTTTCGTCGTGACATGTTGCCTTCGCTTGGCTATTTCTCAAACTGGTGGCAAATCTTTGCCGTAGA